>JBLNAN010000149.1:0-3445 GCA_050259355.1 Syntrophothermus sp.
AGATGGAAAAACCGGATTCAGCTATCCAGGATTTTTCCAGGGCACTGGAAAAAGATTCCCTTAACAGCTATACGCTTTTCAACCGCTCGCTGGCCTGGTCGAAAAAATCAGATCACGCGAAGGCTCTTGCCGACCTGGACCGGGTTATCTTGCTGAGTCCCTACAACTCCTACGCCTATTACAACCGTGCCATCGCGTGGATACAGATTGGAAACAGAAAAAAAGGCATCAGCGATTTCAAAATGGTAAGCCGGCTTGACCCGAAGAATATCATCAGCTATTATTACAGCAGCCGTCTGGAATATGAGCTTCAGCAATACCAGGCCGCGCTGGAAGATCTTGATAAGACCATCCAGTTGTATCCGGAATACACTGATGCCTGGTATGACCGGTACCTTGTAAAACTGAAGCTGAATGACAAAAAAGGAGCCCAGGAGGACCTCCGCCGGGTGGAGGAGTTGCGGAAAATCAACCAGCTTACACCCGACAGCATCCGGAAAAGCAAGGAAAATTACCTGAAGAGCCTGGTAAAGCTGAGTGGCGACTTTAATGACATGAACACCCTGAACAGCAAGTTCCAGAATCAGGATCTGAAAATCGACCTGATGCCGATGTACCGCGAGGTGAACGGAAGGGCGGATTTTGAATCCATGCAGGTGTATGATGCATACCGTAAGAAAAATTATTACACGCACTTTATCATTCTTTCAACGCAGGATTCGCCGATGAATGACACGCTGGTTGAACAACGTATCGACAGCATTGGCCAGCTGGCTGATCCGGGAAAAGTGGGGAATTTCCTGATGGGATCAGCTTATCTTGAACAAAAGAAATTTGACAGCGCCATCGACAGGTTCAACAGGGTTTTGCGGGCAGACAGTCTTTTCATCGCCGCCTATTTCGGCAGGGCCAATGCCCGTTTCCAGCTGATCCAGAAGTTCCAGGATGAAATTGAACAGTCAGAAAATGTAACCATTGGAATTACGGATAAAAAGAAAGAACAGCCCCCTGAGAACACGACCATCCACACGCTCGACAGCGTTCTGTATGATCTTTCGATGGTCACTCGGTTGGATTCAACCTTTCAGTATGGTTTTTATAACCGGGGCTATATCAACACCAAAATGGGTAATTATAAAAATGCGGTAGCTGATTTCAGCAAAGCCCTGGACCTTGACCCATCAATGGGCAATGCCTGGTATGCCAGGGGTTTAATCAATATCCTTCTGAAAAATGAACAGGAAGGCTGCAGTGACCTGAGTCATGCCGGTGAGATGGGACTATCCGAGGCATTCAGGGTGATGAAGCGGTATTGTTACCGGTATTAGACCATCGACGTAGACCGTTAGACCATTAGACCTTCATATCGTTTTATTTCTTGCAGAAATCGCAGAAAACTTCATGTTCTTCTTTCCTTCGTGGTAGAAAAAATCAGGTGGTAAAGTGGTAAAGTGTATGGTTGTAAAGTTGAGCGTTGATAATTGGGCGTTTTTTTCGTATCTTTAATAAGCATCGCATTCGATGTGAAAGAGATATTTGAACTTAAAGGCCTGATATTATGTATGGTAAATTCTTACTTTCTATATTCCTCTTGTTGCTGTTCACGCGGGTTTCCGGGCAAGCGCCCATCACAGGAACCGTCACCGCGGGCGATACAAAAGAAACCCTTCCGGGAGCAACGATCGTCTTGAAAGGAACCACCACCGGAACTGTAACTGACCTTGATGGCAATTACAGCATCAAAGCGCCGCCGGGCAGTACACTGGTTTTTTCCTATGTCGGTTATATTACGCAAGAGATCACGGTGGGAGATCAACCCCGGATTGATGTGGTAATGGCGGTTACCAAGACGATTCTGAACGAGGTCGTGGTGATTGGCTATGGAACCGTAAGGAAAAGCGATCTCTCGGGAGCCGTGTCTTCTGTTAAATCTGAAGATATCACTCGCATCACTGCCGCTAACCCGGTACAGAGTCTGCAGGGAAACGTGGCCGGTGTGCAGATCACCAACTCGGGTGGCCCGGGAAGCACGCCCGACGTGAAGATCAGAGGTGTCGGCACCTTCAACAATTACCATCCCATCTATGTCGTGGATGGCGTGATCCTCGATGATATCTCTTATCTGAACTCCCAGGATATCCTGTCGATGGAAGTGCTGAAAGATGCTTCTGCCACCGCAATTTACGGGGCGAGAGGTGCCAATGGGGTCATCATGGTGACCACTAAGCTGGGAACAGGAACCGAAAAAGTGCAGTACAACTTCACTGCTGAGGCAGGGCAGCAGCGGCTGGCCAAGAAGATCAACCTGCTGACAGGTCCCGAGTTCGCAACGGTTGCCAACATGATTCAGCCCGGAAGTTACAATAACGTCGATTTGGTGCCGAACACCGACTGGCAGGATGAAATATTCCGTTCCTCGGCGGCAATGTATAACGTACAGTTTTCTGCCACGGGAGCAGGAAAAATGAACGATTATTACATTTCCGGCGGATATTTTAAACAGGACGGTATCATTCCCAAATCATCCTATGAAAGGATCACGCTGCAGCTGAACAATACATACAAATTCTCAAAATATGTCAAAATCGGGAACTTTCTGACCATAACACCTTTCAGGGCACAATTTTCTCCTGATGTGGTGATCATGGCCTACCGTGCAGATCCCACCATTGCCCCGCATTATGCCAACGGCGACTTCGCCGCTGTTCCTGGTGTAGGCAACCCGCTTGCCGCCATCGAGTACTCCAACAACTACAACAAGGGTATCCGGGGTGTCGGCAATATTTTTGCAGAAATTGATTTTCTCAAAGATTTTACTTTTAAAACAAGTTATGGTATTGATGCCGGATACAGCGACGCTACCAACTTCACACCGGCCTTTACCATTTATAACCCCGACTCCACCATTTCACAGCAGCAAAACCTCACGAGCGACCTGTTCAGGGGCACTTCAACGCTTTTCACCTGGCTCTGGGAAAACACACTGAATTACAATAAAGATATTGGCCATCATACCATCAATGCCGTTGTTGGCTATACCATGCAGCAAACCCGTTCCGAAAGTCTGGGAATTACAGGGGAGAATATCCTCCGGGATGATCCCAACTTCTGGTATATCAATTCCACCAACATCACCACCAACACGCTGAGCGGCATCTTCACCGGGATCGATCCCGGCAATTACTACTCCATGATCTCCTATCTGTTCAGGATTAACTACGTTTTCAATAAAAGATACATTGCAACGGTGACTTTCCGTAGTGATGGCTCTTCCAAATTTGCCAAAAACCACCAGTTTGCCAACTTTCCATCCTTCGCACTGGGCTGGAACATCGGCCAGGAACGGTTCCTGAAAGATGTGAAATTTATCAGCCGGCTGAAATTACGTGCAAGCTGGGGCAGGATCGGGAACGACAAGATCAATTACAACGAAAGGTATGCCCAG
>JBLNAN010000150.1:0-6233 GCA_050259355.1 Syntrophothermus sp.
ACAGCGCAAAACGGTCATTATCGGTACCAATCAATATCCCAACCTCAACGAAAACATGCTGGAAGAGATCCAGAAGACTCCTTCCCGCGAAGAGGTACCATCAACCTATAAGAAATTAAAAAGATACCGCGGGCCGGAAGGTTTTGAGAGCCTCAGGATGGAAACGGAGAAAAGGATGAAATCAGGAAATCAAAAACCCCGTGTATTTCTTCTGACCATAGGAAATCCTGCCATGCGTAAGGCCAGGGCTACTTTCGCAACCAATTTTTTCGGCTGCGCGGGCTTTGAGATCATTGATAATGCAGGATTTAAAACGGCCAAAGAGGGCATTGCCGCAGCATTGGAATCGAAGGCCGGATTCGTTGTGATCTGCAGTTCCGATGAGGAATATGCAACGCTGGTTCCGGCGATTGCTTCAGGAATAAAGTCAGCCGGTATGAAAACAAAGGTGATCGTAGCTGGCTATCCAAAAGAGATCCTGGAGGAGCTGAAAAAAGCAGGTGTGGATGATTTCATTCATATTCGTTCGAATGTACTTGAGACGCTAAAAAAATATCAATCAGAACTTTAAGAAGAACTGCCATGAGACTTAATTTCAAAGATATTGATTTCAAAGCCGTCTCCGGCGGTCAGGAATCTTTTGAAGAATGGGAAAAGAAAACGGGGATAAAGAAAGACTGGATGACGCCCGAGCAAATCCCGGTAAAGGCCGTTTACGGACTGAGTGACCTGCAGGGAATGGAACACCTGAACTATGCAGCCGGCCTGCCCCCGTTTCTGCGGGGACCTTATTCAGCGATGTATGCCATGAGTCCCTGGACGATCCGTCAGTATGCCGGTTTTTCCACGGCCGAGGAATCAAATGCATTTTACAGGAGAAATCTTGCTGCCGGACAGAAGGGTTTGTCGGTAGCCTTTGACCTGGCTACGCACCGCGGTTACGATTCAGATCATGAAAGGGTAGAGGGGGATGTTGGCAAAGCGGGAGTTGCTATTGATTCAATCCTCGACATGAAGATCCTCTTTGACCAGATCCCGCTGGATAAGATGTCGGTTTCCATGACCATGAACGGAGCGGTATTGCCCATCATGGCTTTTTATATCGTTGCCGCTGAAGAGCAGGGAGTTCCCATGGCAGCGCTGACGGGAACCATTCAGAATGACATTCTGAAAGAATTCATGGTAAGGAACACCTATATTTATCCGCCCATTCCTTCCATGAGGATCATTGCCGATATCTTCGAATTCACCTCGAAGAATATGCCCAAATTCAACAGTATCAGCATTTCCGGTTATCACATGCAGGAAGCAGGGGCTACTGCGGATATCGAGCTGGCCTATACCCTCGCCGACGGTCTGGAGTACCTTCGTGCCGGGATCAACGCCGGAATGGATATCGACACTTTTGCACCCCGTTTATCTTTCTTCTGGGCTGTTGGCATGAACCATTTCATGGAAATCGCCAAGATGAGGGCCGCCAGGATGCTTTGGGCCAAGATCGTTAAACAGTTTAATCCGAAAAATGCCAAATCCATGGCATTGCGTACGCACAGCCAGACTTCCGGATGGAGCCTGACGGAACAGGATCCTTTCAACAATGTGGCAAGGACTTGCGTGGAAGCGCTTGCCGCCGCTCTTGGACACACGCAGTCGCTCCATACCAATTCACTGGATGAGGCCATCGCGCTGCCTACTGACTTTTCCGCGCGTATTGCTCGTAACACCCAGCTGTACCTGCAGGAAGAAACGGGCATCACCCGTTCTCTGGATCCCTGGGCAGGTTCCTATTATGTAGAAAATTTGACCCACGAAATTGCCCACAAGGCATGGCAGTTGATCCAGGAGGTGGAGGATCTGGGCGGGATGGCGAAAGCCATCGAAACCGGTGTGCCGAAAATGCGTATCGAGGAGGCATCAGCCCGTAAACAAGCCAGGATTGACGCGGGAAAAGATAAGATCATCGGGGTAAACCAATATCGTCTCGAGAAAGAAGATCCTATCGAAATTCTTGAAGTTGATAATACTGCCGTGCGGATTTCGCAGATAAAGAGACTGCAGAAATTACGTGAAGAAAGAAATAATGAAGAAGTTCAACAGGCATTGGAAGCCATTACCACTGCAGCCAGAGATGGAAGCGGGAACCTGCTTGCTCTTGCAGTGGATGCCGCCCGTAAAAGGGCATCTCTCGGGGAGATTTCCTATGCACTCGAAAAAATCTATGGGAGGTACAAAGCCGTGATTCGTTCTATTTCAGGCGTCTATTCTTCTGAATCGAAGGATAGCGATAGTTTTCAGAAAGCCCGTAAAATGGCCGATGAATTTGCAGAACTGGAAGGTCGCCGCCCCAGGATCATGGTGGCCAAGATGGGCCAGGATGGTCATGACCGCGGCGCGAAAGTGGTTGCCACCGGTTATGCCGATATGGGTTTTGACGTTGATATCGGTCCGCTGTTCCAGACACCTGCCGAAGCTGCCCGCCAGGCAGTCGAGAATGACGTTCATATCCTCGGCGTATCCAGCCTCGCCGCTGGTCACAAAACCCTTGTTCCCCAGGTTATTCACGAGCTGAAAGAACTGGGTAGGGAAGATATCCTTGTTATCGTGGGAGGTGTTATCCCGGCGCAGGACTATGACTTCTTGTACAAATCAGGTGCGGCTGCAATCTTTGGCCCCGGAACGGTCATTCCCGAAGCCGGGATCAAACTGCTTGAGATCCTGATTGAAAGCAGGAAATAATGAAGATCCAGCGACTGACTCTTCCCAACGGCATCCGACTGGTCCACCAGCATAACGGGGGAAATGTTGCGCATTGCGGAGTCCTGCTCAATACCGGTTCAAGGGATGAATCTGAATCTGAACATGGCATTGCACATTTTATCGAACACGTCATATTTAAAGGCACAGAAAAGCGTGATGTCTTCCAGGTACTGAATCGCCTGGAAGATGTCGGCGCTGATCTTAATGCATACACTACCAAGGAAGATACCTGTGTCTATGCCTCATTTCTCAACCGGTATTATGAAAGAACGCTGGAACTGATCAGTGATGTTCTGTTTCATTCCACTTTCCCGCGGGAAGAACTCGAAAAAGAAAAGGTGGTTGTGATCGACGAGATCAAATCCTATAAAGACAGTCCCGGCGACCAGATCATCGATGATTTTGAGGACCTGGTTTTCTCTGGTCATTCACTGGGCCGGAATATTCTGGGAACCCCCGGAAACATCCGAAGGCTGAAAGGAAATGATATCCGGAATTTCATCCTGAACAATTACAATACCGACCAGATCGTCATCAGCTCCATCGGCAACATCAGTTTTCAAAGGATCACTGCTCTGGTATTGAAATATTTTGGCGGAATTCCTGCCAGCCCAAGAAAAGCAGAAAGAGTTCCCTTCAATACGTATCAGCCGGTTAAGATCATAAAGAAAAGGAAAATTTTTCAGACACACTGTACGCTGGGCGGCCTTGCCTACTCGGCGAAAGCTGTAAGAAGGTTCCCGTTATCATTTTTGAACAATATCCTGGGCGGACCAACGCTCAATTCCCGATTGTCGCTTGCCCTCCGGGAAAAAAACGGGCTTACCTACAACATCGAATCCAATTACACCCCCTATACCGATACAGGAATCATAACTATTTATTTCGGAACGGGCAGTGAACTCCTTGAAAAAGCCCTTTCCATCACCCATCAGGAGCTGGCCATTCTGCGGGAGCGGAAAATGAGTGAGACCGCGCTGAACAAAGCCCGCAAACAGCTGATCGGGCAAATGGCTATCGGGCAGGAGTCGAAAGCCAGCCAGATGCTCGCCAATGGAAAAAGTATTCTCGTAAATGATGAAATCATCCCATTCCCTGACCTGGTAATGATTGTTGAAAATATCACCGCATCACAACTGATGGAAACGGCAAATGAGATTTTCCCGGCACAGCAATTGAGCAGCCTGATCTTTCAATCCTGATCCAATGGAACTTATTCCTCAGAACATAGAAGATTATTGCAACGAACATACCACTCCTGAAAACAGCGTTTTGTCAAATCTCAACCGGGAAACGCATCTTTCCCAGGTTTATCCCCGTATGCTGTCGGGTCAGCTTCAGGGGACTTTCCTCCGGATGATCAGCCAGATGCTCAACCCCCGGCGCATTCTTGAAATCGGCACTTTTACAGGTTATTCCGCCATCAATCTTGCCCAGGGACTTACCCACGACGGATTGCTCCACACCATCGACGTGGATGCCGAACTGCAGTGGATCATTGACAAATACCTGGCGGAGGCCGGTTTACAGGAAAAAGTGATCCTGCATATTGGTGATGCCCGGAACATAATTCCCCAACTTGAGGAAACCTGGGATCTGGTTTTCATTGATGCCGATAAGCCTTCCTACCGAATTTATTATGAAATGGTTTTTCCCAGGGTCCGGCCGGGAGGATTTATTCTTGCCGACAATACGCTATGGGGCGGGAAAGTACTGGAAAATCATCCCCGCAGCCGGGATGTGCTCGGAATCAAGGAATTCAATGATTATATAGTTAAGGATGAGCGGGTTGAAAATGTTTTACTTCCACTGAGAGACGGATTGACGCTGGTCAGAAAAAAATAATCCTTTGCTTTTTTTGACGTATCTTTATATACGATGAATCGTTCTTTACAGGATGATCAGATGATAATTCAAGGATAATAAAAAAGGAGGGAAATATGCCACTATATATGGATGTACATCATCATGTTGATGGTTTGACAGAGGAAGCCGTTGCAGGAGCGCATCAGAAAGATCTTGAAACCCAGAAAAAATACGGTGTAGAGTATCTTAAGTACTGGTATGACACCAACAGCGGTAAGGTTTTCTGCCTGGTAAATGCCCCGAACAAGGAAGCAGCCATGGC
Source organism: Syntrophothermus sp. (assembly GCA_050259355.1). Lineage (GTDB taxonomy): Bacteria > Bacteroidota > Bacteroidia > Bacteroidales > FEN-979 > FEN-979. Next base: position 4,886 of record JBLNAN010000150.1, read on the forward strand.
GGTTCACCGGGAAGCTCACGGCCTGGTAGCCGATGAGATTCATGAGGTGAGGGAAGGGATGTAAAATTCCTTCGCGTCTGATCAAGGAAGGCATCCTCACCGGGATTCCTTCCTTATCTTTTTTTATACTTTAAATTCGTAGTTTACCATGGCCAGTTCTTCATTGGCCTTGATGATCTTTTTCTTGAGGCTTTCTTTAAAATCCATCATTTTTTTCTGAATGACCTCATCTCCGGTGGCCAGAATCTCCGCAGCGAGGATGGCAGCATTTTGTGCACCATTGATAGCAACCGTAGCAACCGGAATTCCCGGGGGCATCTGGACGATCGCCAGCATGGCATCCAGACCTTCCAGTGAGGATTTGATGGGAACACCAATAACCGGCAAGATGGTCATGGCTGCAATCACACCCGGCAAATGCGCGGCCATCCCGGCGGCGGCAATAATCACCCTGATGCCCCGCTTGTGAGCATTCCTGGCAAATTCTTCAACTTTTTCCGGGGTCCTGTGTGCCGAAAGCGCATTCATTTCAAATGGAATCTGCATCTCGTTCAGAAATTGCGCAGCTGCTTCCATGACAGGCAGATCGGAGGTACTGCCCATTATAATACTTACTTTTGGTTCCATTTCTTTATCTTTGCTGTTTTAAGCAAAAATAGTAAAATGTCACTAATCCAGGTAAAAGATAAAACTTTCGAAGTAAGCATCCCAGCCGCGAAGATCAATGATATCGTAGAGGAAATGGCTGCAAGGATCAATGAGGATTATGAAGGGAAAAACCCGCTTTTTCTCAGTATTCTAAATGGTTCCTTCATTTTTGCAGCTGATCTGATGCGGAAAATCACCATTCCCTGTGAAATCACTTTCGTCAAGTTTTCCTCCTACACGGGGACTTCCTCTACCGAAAAGGTGAAAGAGCTGATCGGCCTGAACGAAGATATCAGCGGGAGGCACGTGATCGTGATCGAGGATATCGTGGATACCGGAATTACGATGGAACTTTTGCTGAAAGACCTGGAGAATTTTCGACCCGCGAGTGTTAAACTGGCCTGTTTCACCTTCAAGCCGGAAGCTTTTAAAAAGACTTTTCCAATCGATTACGTGGGAATCCGGATCCCGAATGACTTCATCGTCGGATATGGCCTGGATTATGATGGATATGGCAGGAATTTGCCCGAAATTTATAAAATCGTGAACTCGTGAACTCGTGAACTCGAAAACTCGTAAACTCGTAAACTCGTAAACGCGTGAACACCTAAACTCATGAACTCATAAAAAAATAGCAATGAATAACAATGAATAACAATGAATAGCAATGAATAACCCAATAACCCAATAACCCAATAAC
>JBLNAN010000151.1:0-3024 GCA_050259355.1 Syntrophothermus sp.
GTCGCGTGAAAAGGTCTTTCCGTCAAAAAGATACTGATATCATACTTTTCCTGATCAATGGCCTTTCGGATCTGATCAGCAATATTCCTGTGCCGCCGGATACCCGAAATGGGATTGATAATGAAAACCATCTTTGTTTTTGGTTCCATGCGCGCTCTATTCGGTGGTCAAACGATTTTCAATAACCCGGTTATTGTATTGCTGTATATAAGCCTTCAGGAACAGTTCCAGTTTTTGCTGAACGGCCGGCATCCTGTTCACCAGATTTTTTTTCTGAAGCGGATCTTGCTGCAGATCGAAAAGCGCGATGGTTTGCCTGCTGTCAAATTGAAGGCTGTATCCATCTTTGATAAGTCCATAAATTCCACCGATGAAATGTACTGAAAACCGCGTGGCTGAAGTATCAAAAAGACTATTTCCAAAAGCCAGATAATCTTTATCATAATGGAGCCAGTCAAAAACCGAGGGCATTATATCCGTTTGTTGGGCAATGATATTTTCCGGGGCCCGGATACTGTCAGCAGCTGAATAAAAAATAATAGGAATGGAGAACTGACCGGCTTCGGTCTGGTACCACGGCAGATATCCTTCGGAAGTATGATCTGCAGTGATCACGAACAGCGTGTTTTTAAACCAATCAGATTTTGACGCCGTTTCAAAAAATCTTTTTAGTGAATAATCAGAATACATCACGCTTTTCTGAATCGGCAGGTTCCCCTCCCGGAACTTGTGATCGTACTTCTGGGGTACTTTATAGGGATGATGGGATGAAAGTGAAAAAAAACCAACCATGAAAGGTTTTGGCATTTCATTGATTTTATGGGCAGTAAACTGAAAAAATTCTTCATCCCTGATCCCCCATTTTCCGTCATAATCTTTTTCATTGTTGTATTCCTTCCGGCCATAATAATGATCAAATCCCGTGAATTTGGTATACGCGTCAAAGCCCATGGTGCCATTGGTCCCCCCGTGAAAGAAGGCGGTTGTATAACCCTTCTCCCGGAGCGCTGCAGCGAGACTGATCACCCGGTCGGAAGCATACGCCGACTGGATAAAGGATTCATTCATTAGGGAAGGAATACTGGAAAGAACCGCCGGAATACCCTGTATGGAGGTCTTGCTGTTGGCAAAAGCCTTAACCACGTAAGAATGTCTGATTAGTGAATCCAGAAAAGGTGTAAAACCCTGGTAATGACCATTATTGACATCCTTGTTGAGGGCTCCCACATGTTCCGCCGAAAAACTCTCCATGATGATGATCATCACGTTTTTCTTTCTGAAGCCGCTGGTATCACCAAGATGGACCGGGGTATAGATTTGTTCCAGCTCTTTCTCGGTTCTGAACCAGGTAACTGTTTTCAGCGGAACATCATTCCAGGTTTTGGCAATCGCAAAAGGCGTGTTAATGAGCAGCGGAACATTTTTGGCAGAAGTGTATTTTCCGGCAGTCATGATGCTGATGGGGCGTAACTGAAATCCTCCCCGGATACCAATTATGGTAAGGAACATAACCAGGATGAATAATGCAGAGCCTCTCACATAAAATTTCAGCTCGTTTTCTTTTACCTTTTTCTTTTTCCTGGCAGAGGAAGGAATAATTTTCATCGAAAACCAGACCAGTAGCACCACGGCTGCTATCCAGATAAGGCCTACATACCAGAAATCGTGAAGGAACTGGGGAACCAGTTTATCAAAATCACCACCAACGCCAAGGTACCTGAAAATATCGGCCGTGGTCCGCTTCAGCGTGAACCGGAAATAGATCATGTCCACAAAATTTCCCAGCAGGCCAATGCTGTTGATCAGATAGAAATAACCATTCAGGATTCTCTGCATCATCTTTTGTTCGCGGAACCGGAAAGGAATGGTGTTTAGGAAAATGAACGGCAGATTGAGGATGAGAATGGCCGATACATCAAACCTGATCCCTATCAAAAATATCCTGAATAACTCGGGTGCCTCGATTAAGGAATAATATTTATAGTTGATCAGGTAAAAAATTATCCTGGACAGGAAAAACAGGATCAGAACGGCCACTATCTTCAGTAAAAGTGAAATATAGGGATTGACCGGGTTGCTGGAACCTGTTCTTTTTCCTGATTTAATCATTTTTGATTTTTGGCAAAAATAAGGAAAATCGCAGGTTTTTGCTATTTTTGAAATTCGATTTTGAAATATACTCGATATGACACAAATCATTACTACAGGTAACAAAGGAAAAACCGTCAGGTCCGACTGTTTTGTTACGTTTGAACTAAAAAACAGCGGGAGAATTGATCTTGTTCTTGAAAGCAAGGTAGACGTCATGTATGGCAGATCCATCCGGGAACTGGTAATGCAGATGATGAACTTTTACGGTATAGAACACGCCTCCCTGAAAATAGAAGACTCGGGAGCATTGCCCTGGGTCATCATGGCCAGGATCGAGGCGGCAGTTAAGCAGGCCCTGCCAATGGAAAAAAGTTACCTTCCGGCAATGCTTGAAGTTAACAGATATGAGACCAGCCGTGACAAGAACCGTATGTCAAGACTGTATCTACCGGGGAATACACCCAGCCTGATGATTAATGCAGGTATCCACCAGCCGGATGGAATTATCCTGGATCTTGAGGATGCGGTTGCACCGGATAAAAAAGATGAAGCCCGGTTTCTGGTAAGAAATGCCCTGCTGGGGGTAAATTTCTACAACGCCGAGCGGATGGTTCGTATCAACCAGGGTGAGCGCGGACTTGATGATCTGGAGTTCATCATCCCTTACAACGTTAACCTGATCCTGCTGCCTAAATGCGAAAACGCTGAGCAGGTAACAGCTGTCAACAACCGAATTCAGGAAATACGTGATAAAACCGGTGCTTCGCAACCTGTCTGGATCATGCCCATTATCGAAAGTGCCCTTGGCGTGATCAATGCTTATTCCATCGCGGCTTCGGCCGATAATGTCGTTGCCATCGCCATTGGTCTGGAGGATTATACCGCCGATCTCGGGACACGCCGCACCAACGATGCGACAGAATCTTTCTTTGC
>JBLNAN010000152.1:0-3297 GCA_050259355.1 Syntrophothermus sp.
TGCCCGCATTTTTGTGAACCGTGAAAATCATTTCTTTGTTGAAGGGAAAAGACAATCCAGCGAACTGGTCAAAGACCTGGGAACGGATGAACTGACCAAAGAAAATATGAAAGAAATCATACAAACTGCCATCAATTACACCATCAATTTTGATCTTTTGGTTCCTCCTTACGACCAGGTTAAGATTGCCACCGTTGAACAAATGCAAGTGGAAATCAGCCATTCCAGGATACAGACCGGCAAACGCCTTGGCTTTAAATTCAATTCAGACGATATCTAATTCAAATCACCCATGGAACAAGTAATTGAACGATTTTTAAAATATTCGCAAGTTTATACTACCTCAGATCCGGAAAGAATCACTTATCCAAGTACTAACCGACAGCTATCATTTGCCGATCAGCTGGCCGATGAGTTAAGATCCATTGGCATGGAGGAGGTCACACGCGACCAGCATGGGTATGTAACCGCTACCCTACCCTCCAACCTAGGCCATCAGGCTCCTGTCATTGGTTTCATTTCCCACATGGATACCAGTCCCGACTACTCGGGCGAAAATGTAAATCCACAATGGGTAAGAAACTACCAGGGACAGGAAGTGGTGATCAATGAAGAACTAAAAATGGTGCTCAGTACGACCGATTTCCCTGATCTGAAAAAATATATCGGCCAGGATATTATTACTACCGATGGCACTACCCTGCTGGGTGCAGATGATAAAGCAGGGATTGCTGAAATAATGACTGCCATGGAATTTCTGGTTCAGCATCCCGAAATCAAACATGGAAAACTAAGAATATGCTTTACTCCTGATGAAGAAGTGGGAGTCGGCACCAAACATTTTGATGTTAAGCAATTTGGCGCCGACTTTGCCTATACCATGGACGGTGGTGAAATTGGCGAACTGGAATACGAGAATTTCAATGCTGCCGGAGCTAAGATTACCGTTAAGGGAAGAAGTGTTCATCCGGGGGGAGCAAAAGATACGATGATCAATTCAATGCTGGTTGCCAAGCAGATTATTGATATGCTGCCACCTGCTCAGCGCCCTGAGCACACTACTGACTATGAAGGCTTTTTCCACCTTACTTCTTTTGTAGGCGATATTACCACCACAAGAATCGAATATATCATCCGTGACCATGATAACGATAAGTTTGAAGCCAAGAAAAAACTGATGACAGAAATTTGTAACCTTGTCAATTTGCAGTATGGAAAAGGAACCGTTACCCTTGAGATGGCTGACCAGTATTACAACATGAAAAAACAGGTAGAACCGGTCATGTATATTGTCGACCTTGCCGAAAAAGCCATGAAAGAGGTAGGGATCACTCCCATCATCAGGCCTATTCGCGGTGGCACCGACGGGGCACAGCTTTCGTGGAAAGGACTCCCCTGCCCCAATATCTTTGCCGGGGGTCATAATTTTCATGGCCCTTATGAGTTCATCCCGGCCCAGTCAATGGTAAAAGCCGTAGAAGTTATTGTACGAATCGCCCAACTGGCGACAGAACTTAATCGATAATCCGCAACCTTAACGTCCTTAAGGTCGATCCTGACAAAGGCCAACTTGAAACTTTAAACCTGAAATTATAAACTCCCCGATGGTTGAGCAATTCTTAAAATTTATCCACAAAGAGAACCTGTTCCATTCTTCTGATCGTATTCTTTTGGCGGTAAGTGGTGGTGCCGATTCCATGCTGATGGCACACCTTTTTGTAAGTACAGGATTTCAGGTGGGAGTAGCGCATTGCAATTTTTCGCTTCGAGGCGAAGAATCAGACAAGGAAGAGCTATTTGTTTCCGAATATTGCGATCGTCATAACATTGTCTTTTGGTCAAAACGCTTCAACACTTCGGAAATAGCATTACAGCAAGGCATTTCCATTGAAATGGCAGCCCGCGACCTGCGCTATGAATGGTTCCATGAGCTGATGAAACAGCAGGACTTCAACTACCTGGCCACCGCTCACCACCAGGATGATGTAATCGAAACCTTCGTAATCAACCTGTCGCGTGGCAGCGGAATCAAGGGACTGAGCGGCATTCAGCCTAAATCGGGAAGGATCATCCGACCCATGCTTTTTACCAACCATACAGAGATTGTTGAAAACTGCACCCGCCTGTCAATCGATTATTGCATTGATTCAAGTAACCTGGAAACGATCTATAAACGAAATCTGATCCGTCACCATGTACTCCCTTTACTGGAAAAGGTGAACCCTGCCTTTCGCAAAAATGCCCTTAAGACCATTGCCAACCTGCATGAAACAGGCCAGCTTTTTCAGCAACGTATCCTGGAAATAAAATCCTTGGTCTATTCTGAAGATGAACAAGGGGTCTTGATCCACATAGAAAAACTTCAGAATTACTCTCCCCTTCGGACCATCCTTTTTGAGCTGATCCGTCCTTTTGGATTTCAGGCTGAGCAAACCGATGATATCATCAATTCGCTGAACAAGGAATCGGGCAGAAAATTCTTTTCCGACAGTTACCGGCTTGTAAAGGACCGTGAATATCTCATCATTTCGCCCAGCCATGCTTTCCGGGAAAATGTCTTTTATATAGAAGAAAATTGCCCACAGATAGAATTTCCCATTCACTTGAGCATCGAAAAGCTTCAGCGCACTGCTGATTACAGCTTTTCAACCCAGCCACACATAGTGGATCTGGATATGGACCGGTTAACGTTTCCGCTTATTCTGCGTCATTGGCACGAAGGCGAATATTTTCAGCCTCTGGGAATGACCGGACTAAAGAAGGTGAGTGATTTTTTTATCGATGAGAAGTATTCTATCCCCGAAAAAGAAAATGCATGGATACTGGCCAGTGGCGATCATCTGGCCTGGATCGTAGGCAAACGAATGGACGACCGTTTCAAAATCCATAAGGATACCAAAAACATCTTAAGACTTAAGCTACAGGAAAGGGCATAAAAAAAGCCTTGCGTATAGGCAAGGCTTTCCAATATCTTTTTTGAAACAGAATTATTTTTTTCTGTTTTCCATGTGCTTGGAATATCTTGAATTGAATTTATCAACACGACATGCGGTGTCAACAAGCTTCATTTTCCCGGTATAGAACGGATGGGAAGAACTTGAGATTTCAAGTTTTACCACTGGGTATTCAACTCCGTCAATCACCTCTGTTTCCTTGGTGTTAACAGTTGATTTTGTAATAAATACATGACCGTCTGACATATCTTTGAATGCTACGGTGCGGTAATTTTCTGGATGTATCCCTTTTTTCATTTTTGATTCTCTTTACTATTTTTTAATCGGCTTGCAAAGTTACATA
>JBLNAN010000153.1:0-4862 GCA_050259355.1 Syntrophothermus sp.
TGGTGTAGACGGGTTGATGGCAGGACGGGCGGCCGTGGGTGCACCCTGGCTTTTCCGGGAAATCAGGGAATACATCGGTTCAGGGAATATTCTTTCGCCCCCTTCCTTGTTGGAAAGACTGACCGTGATCCGCCAGCACCTGCAGAATTCGATTACCTACAAAGGAGAACGATGCAGCATCCTCGAAATGCGGAAATTTTACAGCGGGTATTTCAGAGGACTTCCCGACAACAAGATCTGGAGAATGAAGCTGATCAAAGCTGAAAACATGGAAGAAGTGGAGGAAATCCTTCAGCAGATGGAAAAGGAAGTAGTTCAATAAATTTTTTCAAGTATTTCTCTAAGTCTCCTGAACCCTTTCCCGTCGGTTTCCCACCGGTTTTTCTGACGAAGAAGATCAAGATAATCAAAGGCAGTTTTAAGATCCGTAAAGCCGTTGAGTGCCTCGATGTGTTCGTTGTAATCCTTCAGATTTCCGTCAAACAATTCATTGATAAACAGAAATTTGTCATTGATGGTGACCGCACTTTTCAAACCTGCCGGCTTGCCCTTACCTATATCGGTTCCAAGCGCTTTTTCGCGGGCTTCTTTCAGTTTAGCCGTGAAATCAAATGCCTCTTCCGGGTAAAGCATTCCCTCTGCCCCGGGCTGTTCCTCTTTTGTTTCAACCGTTTCCTGGTAATGGATGACGACAGGTGAAGGATCCGGAACGGTAGCCATCCGGGCAGGCGGGGAGGGTGCTGCAACTTCAGGCTGAATTTCCTGATGTTTCGGAAAAACTATTCCGCCCGTTTTCTCAAGGGCATCAAACGAATCATTGATCCGGTTGAGAAGATGAATATTTTCATAAAACTTCCTGATGTTTTCCATCAGCATATCCAACTCGATCTGGGGAATCCGGTCCTGACATGACTGAATTGCCTCGAACTGTTCATTGATGGCTTCCAGGAGTAACCGTAGCTCATCTCTGATGATTGATTTGTTCATTTGGAAATCGGTTGGTTTTAATTAATTTTGTAGCAATTCTGCCATAAAGATAAAAAACTTTTTATCGTATCAGATGCTGATCGAAAAAAACATTCCCTCTAGAGCCGGTTGGATCGAAGTGATCTGTGGATCAATGTTTTCAGGGAAAACCGAGGAACTTTTGCGCAGGATGAAACGGGCCATCATTGCAAAGCAGAAAGTCGAGATTTTCAAACCCGCGGTAGATATCCGGTATTCTGTAGAACAGGTTGTTTCACATGACGCCAACGCGATCAGTTCCACACCGGTGGAAAGTGCTTCCCAGATCCTTCTTATGATCCATGACGCCAACGTGGTAGGAATCGACGAGGCCCAGTTTTTCGATGATGAGATCACCTCGGTTTGTATAAAGCTTGCAAATCAGGGTATCAGGGTTATTGTTGCAGGACTTGACATGGATTACACCGGTAAACCTTTCGGTCCCATGCCTGAGCTGATGGCCTGCGCCGAGTATGTAACAAAAACACATGCCATCTGCATGAATTGCGGCGATCTTGCCCTGTTTTCGCACAGGATCGTCAGCAACAGGCAGCAATTACTACTCGGAGAAGAAGATACATACGAGCCGCTATGCCGGATGTGTTTTCTGGAGAAGCAAAAAAATAATCACACCCTTTGAAAACGAATTTTCCTAATTTTGCCATATATAAATCAACACAAAATGCAATACCTATGAAAAGAACTGCATTTGCCTTATTTATCTTTTTGATTATGACAGCAACCTCAGGAATGGCCCAGAAGGCCGGAGAAGCCAAACAAGTAAAGTTCGTGATCCACACGCAGTTTGGGGATATGAAAGGTGTTTTGTACAACGAGACCCCGAAGCACCGGGACAATTTTGTAAAACTTGCAAAACAGGGGTATTTCGACGGACTTCTTTTCCACCGCGTGATAAAAGATTTCATGATCCAGGGCGGAGATCCCGATTCAAAAAATGCCAAACCAGGGCAACAACTTGGAATGGGTGGTCCCGGCTATACCATTGATGCCGAATTCAATCCCAAATTCATTCACAAAAAAGGCGCTTTATCAGCAGCCAGAATGGGCGACCAGATCAATCCGAACAAAGCATCATCCGGATCACAATTTTATATAGTTCAGGGTTCCGTACAAAGTGCTTCCGTTCTGGATTCACGCTATGCAAACAAGAAATACACACCGGCTCAGAAAGAAATTTACGAGAAGATCGGTGGTACCCCGTTTCTTGATGGCGAGTATACTGTTTTTGGAGAAATAACAGACGGTCTTGATATTATTGATAAAATCACAACCGTCGACAGAGACCGTAACGACCGCCCCAACCAGGACATCAAAATGAGGATCAAAATCATTGAATAAATTCTGATGCAAAATAAAATTCAGGAACTGATACGGGAGATCCAGTCTTTTTCGGCATCTCTGCCGGAAGAAGTGGAGCAATTCCGTATCAGGTTTCTCAGTAAAAAAGGGATCATCACCGAACTTTTCAACGACTTCAAAAATGTGCCCAATGACCAGAAAAAAGAGGTTGGGGCCATGCTGAATGAGTTGAAAAACAAGGTAACTGAAAAAATCGATGCGCTAAAGGAGGTTGTTGAAGAGAAAACAGTATCAAAAACGCCTTCCCAGGATCTTACGATGCCGGTAAGTTTCATGGAACCCGGATCAAGACATCCGCTTGCCATCGTCAGGAACGAAATTATTGATATCTTTTCCAGGATTGGTTTTTCGGTTGCTGAAGATCGCGAGATAGAAGATGACTGGCATAATTTCACTGCCCTGAATTTTCCCGAGGAACATCCTGCCCGCGACATGCAGGATACTTTTTTTATTGAAAAAAATCCCGATCTCGCTCTCAGGACACATACATCATCGGTACAGATCAGGACCATGGAGAGAATGAAGCCCCCGATCCGAAAAGTGCTTCCGGGAAGAGTCTTCCGCAATGAAGCGATCTCGGCCAGGGCCCACTGCATTTTCCACCAGGTGGAAGGTTTGTACGTTGACAAGAATGTATCTTTTGCCGATCTGAAACAAACTCTTCTTTTCTTTGCGAAAGAAATGTTTGGAGAGAACAGCAGGATCCGCTTGCGCCCATCTTATTTTCCATTTACTGAACCCTCTGGGGAAATGGATGTTTCCTGCAACATCTGTGGCGGTAAAGGCTGTAATATCTGCAAGTATACCGGCTGGGTGGAAATCCTGGGCTGTGGTATGGTAGATCCGGCCGTACTCGAGAATTGCGGCATCAATAGCGAAGTTTACACCGGGTTCGCATTCGGAATGGGAATTGAAAGAATAACCATGCTGAAATACCAGGTAAAAGATCTCAGACTTTATTTTGAAAATGATCTGCGATTCCTGAAACAATTCCAGGGAGCACTTTAAGAAACTTTTGCAACCGGGGGAGAATTCCTGAGTAGCGGTGAACTGAACAACTTTTCTACCCTCGAAAGGTAGGTCAGGTGCATCTCGATATCTGAAAACAACATGGATCCGTTTTTTATGGATTCGGGATTGACCTCAAAAGAGGTAAGCACGTTTGGTATTTTTTTCACATTTTTGATCAGTTGATCAATCCGGGATTTTTTTATTTCACCATCAATAATGAGAAGAAAGTCCACCTGCTTGATCTCCTGGATCAGGACGAATTCCTGACTCCTGTTGGCCAAAAGCACAAATCTGCAATAATTCTCTTCATCATTGAACAGGTAAAAGGAAAACTTTGACTCGCTTTTGGTTTTATAGGAGCGGGTGACCAGATCGTCACGTTTTTCAAGATTAAATTCCAGTTGCTGGTTAATCAGGTATGAAAGGCGATAATCCATCAGATGACAGGAAATACCGAGCAAGGAGTAAATTGATGGCTCAGGCTGAATTTCCAGTAAGAATTTCTTAACCATCCGGGATTTATGTTAATTGGATACCGCAAAAGTAATATTTTCACCGGTTTTTTAGTATCCCCTCGGTAGATTCATAAATTCTTTTGTTACAATTGTTTTCTGACCCTCATAAAAAATATTGCAGCAGTTGAAATTTAAAATTATTCCCTTTGCTTTCTTCAGAAGTTTCAGATAAGTCATCAACTGGGCCTCGTATATGGGAAGAATTTTTTCGGCAGCTTTTATTTCCACGATGATACTATCCTCAACTAAAAGGTCATATCTGAGATCACAGTCAAGGAACGATTCTTTAAAGCGAACAGGGATTCGCTGCTGATTCATGATTTTAAATCCCTTACATGTAAGAAGGTGTACCATACATTTCTCGTAAACTCCTTCCAGCAAGCCTGGTCCCAGTTCTTCATGAACTTCAATTGCAGCACCAACAATTGAATGAGTGAGGTCATTATAGAATTTTTGTGTCATTGGATGTTTTTATTGCTTAATCGGCAAAAATCAAAAAGGTGAAACTTTTTTTTATTTTTTTTACCACAATAGTCACATTAGAAGAGGCTACTGCTACTATTGTGGTGAAGGAAAATGCCGGATGTAAACCACAATAGTCACATTAGAAGCGACTACTGCTACTATTGTGGTAAAGGAAAATGCTCGAGGTTTACCACAATAGTCACATTAGAAGAGGCTACTGCTACTAATGTGGTAAAGAAAAATGCCGGATGTAAACCACAATAGTCACATTAGAAGAGGCTACTGCTACTATTGTGGTGAAGGAAAATGCCGGATGTGAACCACAATAGTCACATTAGAAGAGACTACTGCTACTAATGTGGTAAAGGAAAATGCCGGATGTGAACCACAATAGTCACATTAGAAGAGGCTACTGCTACTATTGTGGTGAAGCAAAATGCCAGATGTGAACCACAATAGTCACATTAGAAGAGGCTACTGCTACTA
>JBLNAN010000154.1:0-3849 GCA_050259355.1 Syntrophothermus sp.
ATCCATACCGCCGCGCACACCTTACCTGAAGGTGCATCTTCACAGGAGCTGATCAAGGCAATCCTGGACCGAATGATCGAAAACGAGAAACAGCCGGTGGATTTTGCCATTGAGGAAGTGAAAAAGGATGTACAGCAACTGATGTCGTGATCTCCTGAACCACTTTCTTACTAACTTTGCCGGCAGTGAAATCATATGATGTTATTGTTGTGGGTGCCGGTGCAGCCGGATTGATTGCCGCCGGTCGTGCTGCGGAAATGGGAAGTTCTGTCCTGCTCGTGGAGAAGATGGAAAGGGCTGGACGCAAGTTGCTGATTACCGGTAAAGGGCGGTGCAACATCACAAACGATGCTCCCCAGAGTGAATTCTATAATCACATCTATCCCAACAGCCGTTTTCTGAAACATGCTTTCTCGACTTTTTTTTCAGATGATATTGTCCGGCTGCTGAACAAGTATGGACTGGAAACCGTTGTGGAACGAGGCGGAAGAGTTTTTCCGGCCAGCAACAAATCAGCGGATGTAGTGAATGCCCTGATGAAATGGGTTATTGACAATGGGGTGGAAATCCGCTATGGCTGCCGGGCCGACCGGCTGGTTGTGAGCGGGGGAAAAGCATCCGGCCTGCGCATCTTTACCCATTCGGGTAAACAGGATATTCCCGCGAAAGCGGTCATTATTTGTACCGGCGGAAAGTCTTATCCCGCTACGGGTTCCGACGGTGACGGCTACAGGATTGCATCCGTGGCGGGACATGCAATAGAACCACCCCGTCAGGCACTGGTTCCTATAGAAACCACGGGAAATATTGCTCAGCGCTTGCAGGGCCTGAGCCTGAAGAACGTGAAGGCAATGCTATGGGTGAATGGTAAAAAGGTAAAAGAAGAATTCGGGGAAATGCTTTTTACGCATTTCGGAATGTCGGGTCCCATCATCCTCACCCTCAGTCGTATCATCACGGCAGAATTGCAGAAAAACAATACAGTGGAGATCACCATTGACCTGAAACCTGCACTGGATGAACAGAAGCTGGATGCCCGGATGCTACGGGATTTGGATGAACACGGGAAGAAGAAGATGGAAAATATCTTCAGGCTCTGGCTGCCTTCTTCCCTGGTTCCGGTTTTCGAGGATCTTAGCGGGGTGAGCGGCAAGAAGGAAGGTCATCAGCTTTCGGCGGCAGAAAGAAAAAAAATACTCTTGCTGATGAAAGGCATGAAGTTCAGTGTGAGCGGATGCCGGTCATTTAAGGAAGCCATCATCACCGCCGGGGGAGTGGTTACCCACGAGATTGATTCAAAGACCATGGAGTCCAAACTGATGGATAATTTGTATTTCGCCGGAGAAGTGATTGATCTGGATGCAGATACTGGCGGTTTCAATCTTCAGATCGCCTTTTCCACTGGCTGGCTGGCAGCGGATGCAGCTGTCAGGAAGATCAGGATGATTTCTGAATAATCTTCATTGCGGTTTTTATGCCATCGGCCGCGCTGGAGATGATCCCGCCTGCATAACCACTCCCTTCGCCGACGAGAAACAGATTTTCAAAACCTGTACAGGCACCATCAGGTTCTCTTAGCACCTGGACCGGAGAAGAAGTCTTGCTTTCCAGCCCAAGCAGGATACCTTTCTCATATCCCTTTAATTTCCGGTTAAAATCCTGAAGGCCTTCACGCATGGCCACAACGATTTTCGGTGGCAGCATGTTCCAGAGCGGTGCAGGCTTTAAACCAAGGGGATAGCTCGAATCCGGGATCTTTTTCGGATCCTTTCCCTTCAGAAAATCATCTATCGTGCAAAAAGGCGCCTGGTAGCCACCTGAAAAGTCATAAAATGACTGCTCAAGCGCTTCCAGCCGGTCAAGTGCTTCCAATGCAGTTACCTTCTTTCCTGCAAGTTCGTCGGGATGGATCCCCGCCACGCACGCGGCATTGGCAAAACGCTCATTCCGCTGATAATTGCTCATGCCGTTCACGATGTTCTGATGGGCATACGTGGCGGCAGGCACAACCATCCCGCCGGGACACATGCAAAAGGAATACACGGGATGATGGCCATCTCCCGCGGAAGTAAGACGATATTCTGCAGCCTTTACTCCCTGGAGGTGCTCCACGCCCCACTGGGCCTGGTTGATGATCCGCTGCTCATGTTCGGCGCGGCTCCCGATGGCAAAATTTTTGGTACGGAACTGAACCCCGCGGTTCATCAGCATCCTGTAGGTTTCATAGGCTGAATGACCGGGTGCAAAAATGAAATAATCTCCTGCAAAAGAATCTTTCCCACTGATTACCCCGTGGATTGTTGTCCCGTCTGAAATAATATCTTCCGTCTGCTTTTCAAAAAGGATCCTTCCACCCGATTGCTGATAATCTTCTCTTAGATTTCTGACGATTTTTTTAAGATTGTCACTTCCCACGTGAGGATGTGCCATGTAGAGAATTTCTTCAGGAGCGCCATGTTCAGCATAACATTTCAGGATAAAACTTCTTTCAGGGGAGATATGTTTGGAACGGGAGGTGAGTTTTCCGTCAGAAAAAGTACCGGCACCTCCTTCGCCGAAAGAATAATTTGACAGGGTATCAAAAATTCCTGTCTTTTCAAAGTTTCGAATGCCAGATGCACGTTTGCCGACTTCTGCGCCGCGTTCCAGGATGATCGTGCTGAAGCCGGATTTCTGCAACACGTAACCAGCAAAAAAACCAGCCGGACCACTGCCCGTGATCACGATGGTTTTATTTTGTTTTTTAAAGGGAATGATCAGTTCAGACGCTGGGACTGCCTCAAACTCCCTGATCTCCGGAGAATGGACCACAACCCTGAGTTGCCAGAAAATATCCTTTTTTTTCCTGGCATCAAGGCTCTTGCTGTCGATTTGGTAGGTAAAATCCCGGATGCTTAACTCCCTGGCAATTTTTTGTCGTAATTCACCTTCGGAATAACTTGTCGGTAGCCGGAGTTGAAGCGATCTGGTGCCCATATTATTGGTTTACAATATTCGCGGCAGCCTGGAGTACCGCGGGGATACCGGCAGGGTTTTTACCGCCCGCGGTGGCAATATGCGGTTGTCCGCCACCACCACCCTGTACTTCTTTTGCAAGTTCACGGATCATTTTTCCGGCATCCCAGCCTTTGGATTTGTTCAGTTCAGGACTGATCATCAGGGTGAGATGGACTTTCCCGTCGGTTTCACCTGCGAAAAACAGGAAGTGATTTTCAACTTCTTTACTAATCTGGAAAGCAAGATCTTTTGCTGAATCTGCCGGGACAGAAAGTTGTGCCGCGAGAAAATTAACCCCGTTGATCTCTTTCATGCTGCCGATCAGTTCCGCTTTCATCTGCAAAGCCTGGATTTTTTCAAAACCAGCCATTTGCCTGCGCAATTCCTGGTTTTCTTCAACGAGGCTGTTCACGCCCTGCAAGAGGTCTTTCGGATTCTTCAGCTTTTCCCGGATCTCATCCATCAGTTCAAGTTTTTCGTTGAACCAGTTTTCTGCTTTTTCCGCGGTGATGGCTTCAATCCTGCGGATACCGGCTGCAACGGCACCTTCGGAGATGATCTTGAAAAGACCTATTTGTCCGGTTGCCGCAACATGGGTACCGCCACAAAGCTCGATTGAAAAATCTTTATCAAAGGCGATTACCCTTACCGTGTCCCCGTATTTTTCACCAAAAAGCGCCATGGCGCCCATTTCACGGGCGGTTTCAACGGGAACGCTGCGATCTTCCCGGATGGGAATATTCTCCCGGATCCTGGCGTTGACAATCTTTTCCACCCGGCCGATCTCCTCTTTTGTCATTTTTGCAAAATGGGTAAAATCAAAACGCAGTCGGTTTTCATCAACAAGCGATC
>JBLNAN010000155.1:0-11892 GCA_050259355.1 Syntrophothermus sp.
TGATATTAAGCCGCCATTTTACAATTTTTCCGTGATATTTGAATGGCAATGAGAAATACACATAATCCCGGAGCCACGAAGTAAGTGAGATATGCCACCTGCTCCAGAAATCAGCAATGGACTGCGCAATAAATGGACGGTTGAAATTCGGGCTGAGCCTGATCCCCAAAAGCCTTGCAGAACCTATTGCAATATCGGTATAGCCTGAAAAATCAGCATACACCTGCATCATCTTCAGAATGATCGCCATCACGATTTCAATGCCATGGAAATAGCTGATGTTATTAAAAACCGGCTGAACAAAAATGGAAAGGCGGTCTGCAATTACAAGCTTTTTAAAAAACCCCCATAAAATGAGCCGTAAACCGCTTGTAAAAACATCCGGATCAAATCTGTGCTCGAGATGCAGCTGCGGAATCAGCTTTCTGCCACGTTCAATGGGTCCTGCAAGAACAAGTGGGAAAAAGGAAACGAACAACGCGTAAATACCCGGATTCTTCTCGGGTTTTAACATCCCCCTGTAAACGTCAATCGTGTAGCCGACAGTTTGAAAGGTATAGAAAGAAATCCCGATCGGGAGCAGGATACCCATGTAGGGAATCACGGTTTTGCCTCCGGCCATTCCCGAAATACCATTTACCATATCGGAGAAAAAACCCAGGTATTTGAAAAAAACAAGCATTCCCAGGTTAACCGCCAGCGTGAATATCAGGTATTTTTTTCTTGATTTTTTTTCGGGAATTTCACCCATTTTAACGGCCGAATAGTATGAAGCCAGTGTTGCAGTGATGAGCACCAGTGCGAACTCGACCCGCCACATGAGGTAAAACAAATAACTCGCGGCAAGAAGAAGCATCCACCTGAACCGGAAGGGCAGGGCGTAATACACCAAAATTGTTGCCGGCAGAAATATCAGGTAACCGTAGGAGTTAAAAAGCATAATTTCAGGTTACTGGGTGATTGGAGATTCATCAGGACCGGTTTCGGTATACCATTTTCCTTCAGGCGCTTCCCTTGTGATATAAGGAATATGATTATTCAGGAACAGATTTTCAAATTTTTGTCCGATACCGGTATGATAATCTTCCGGTTCAAACAAGATCTGGCTCTTTACATCCTTTCCGGAAATTGATCTGACCATTTTACGGATTTTACCCGCGCTCTGCTCAAAACTCTCCCGGGTAAGCTCATATCGCTGGTGTTCAATGCCTTCCTGTCCTTCACACAGCCTGTAGCCGAGTTCCAGATTGTATTTTATGGCATTGCTGTTGGATCGTAAAACGTGCGCATACTGTTTTTTCCACCCCACGAAATAAAATAAAGTTTCTATTCCCGCCAAGGATACCAGGTAAGGAACGAAGGTGTGAAAGAATTCAGGTCTTCCGATGAAAATACCGGTTTCCGAAGTACGGTTTTCCCAGTCAATATTTTTATCGTTCAGAAGCCCTATTTTCTCACCTTTATAGTGAATCATCACATAATGAAAATGTTCATTATTAATCGATCGGAACCATTCACGCTGTTCTTCGGGGGTGATTAATTTCTGGTAATTCATGTTCAGCCTTACGGGATCTGAATTCCGCCACTGCCTCACCAGTTCGATATCATCTTCTTTAAGCCGTTCAAGAGTAATTCCGTATTTAAAGAATTTCATGGCTTCAGGATGGTTTTTATGGAATATGGCGGTTTGTGATTTTGGACCGAATAAATTCTGCTGAGATATTCTCCGATGATTCCCAATGACATCAGAATGATGCTGGTTGAGAAGGAAATGGCCACGATCAGCGCGGTAAATCCCAAAGGAACGTCGTGTTCCAGTTTTCTGTAAACAAACAGAACCCCGATAATAAAACTCAGAAAAGCAGAAATAAACCCGGTATAAACCATTATCCGCAAGGGTATCGCGGTATAATAGATGACCAGGTTGGAAAACATGGAAAATAGTGAATGAGAGGTATAGGTAGATTGCTGGTAAGGACGCTTTTGGTGTTCAACCAGAACAAAACCAATATGATTCGTGTACCAGTTGAAGAGTTCGTCAATGTATATGAAGTTGATCTGGTGATTGAGAAGGCATTTTCCCAGGGATGATTTCATCAGCCGGAAAGACGATCCTTCCCCTTTTGTCCGGAAGATACGTCGCGAAGATGATTTTATCGCGGCACTGCTGATATTCCGGACCATGGAATGCGCTTTCCTGCTATATATTCCGTACACGAGGTCGGCATCGGAGTTCTCCATGGTTTGAATCAGCTTGGCAATTTCCTCTGGCGGATTCTGAAGATCATCGTCGATGGTAATGATGTATTCACCACAAGAAATGGCAATCCCGCAAATGGTGGCATTGTGCTGACCGAAATTCCTTGCCAGCCGGATCGCGGTGACTTTATCCGGATGGTCTTTTTGTAATTTCTCAACTGTTTTCCAGCTCTGATCAATACTGTCATCTTCAACAAAAACGACTTCAAAAGTCTTGTTCAGACTGTTCATCGTTGTTTCAATACGCTGAAACAACTCTGCCAGCGATTCACAACTGTTATAAACCGGAACTACAACCGAATATTCAGGCATCCTGATTTATTTTAGATTTATTTTGAAGAAGGATTCATGGTCGATTCCTGTAGCTGAACGTTCAATCCTCCTCCCAGGACCAGGCTTTGCGAACTGATCCATTTGGATGCATCCGAAAGGAAGAAAACAATGGTGTTGGCTACATCTACAGGGTCGCCAAATCCAAGAAGCTGCAGCTTTTCGATTTTGTCGACAACCTGTTGCGAGGAACTTTCAGCCGTTTCATCCAGCATCGGTGTACGCACAAAAGCAGGTGCAACACAATTTACCCTCGTACCCCTGGGAGCAAGTTCAAGCGCGAGAACCCTCGCATAGGCTTCAAGGGCGGCCTTGGCGCTGATATACATTGCACCACCTATAAAAGCAAAACGGGTTGAAAGTGAAGAGATAAACACGATTGAACTGGGTCCTTTTATGAGTTTCTTCTTTCCAAGAATTCCGGCCATTAATAACACGGAAGCCTCAAAACTGATTTGGAAAGTCCTGGCGATCACTTTTCTGGAGATAAAACGTGCAGGGGATAGGTCGGAAATTCCCGTGCTGTAAACAATGCCATTAAGCATGGGCAATTCTGCAACCAGACGATTGATCTCATCTTCACTGGTAAGATCCGCCAGTAGCTGCATGTGACCTTCCCCGTGAAGAAGCTTGTAGGTTTCATCCAGCCTTTTCGCATTACGCCCCGTGATCACAACCCTGGCTCCATATTCGCTTGCAGTAATTGCAGTTTGTTTCCCCATGCCAGAGGAGGCGCCTGTAACAAGAATCGTTTTGCCTGTCAGTTCAAATGCATTCATTCTGTTTCAGATATTATTGGAGTAAACTCGTGCTCTGTAATTTCCGGAACGACAATGCCATCGGATTCAATCAATGCCGTACCCCAGGAAAGTCCGATACCAAATGCTGAAAGCAACAGTTTATGCGGCTTTTCCTCCAGGGTATCTTTAATCTGGGTTACCATTGTCAGCGGGATGGAAGCACAACTTGTATTTCCATATTTTTTCAAAGAATAAGGGACCTTTTCGGGTTCCACCTTCAGCATCTTCCTGATCGTTTCATTGATGAGGCGGTTGGCCTGGTGAAACAACAGGTAATCAAATTCCTTCAGATCCCGGTGAAAATGATTAATCGTGGTTTTGATGTTCGGAACCACTTCCCTCAATGAAAAATTGAATACCTCAATTCCATTCAAAGCCGTATTTAAACGGCTGCGGTAAATTCCCTCCCCGTATTTTTTTACGCTGAAGGATTTCTTCGTAGGAAGGCTTCGTCCACCCCCGTCATAAATGATGATAGCTTCATAACCGCTTCCGTCTCCCTGCAGATTAAACTGCATGGGTGCAAAACCCGGTTTTAATTCAAGAGCGGTTGCGGTGCCGGCATCTCCGAATAAGGGATAGGTGCTCTTGTCCTTATAGGCAGAGGTAAACGAAGAAATATCTCCTACCAGTAGCAGGGCTTTTTGGGTTCCGGTGGTTTTCATCAGGCTGCTGATCACCGACAAACCATAAATATAACCTGAACAACCCAGGTTGATATCCAGGGAAATACAACTGTGTGGAAGCTTTAACCGGTCCTGCAGGATGGAAGAAGTTGACGGGATCAAATAGTCACGCGACTGGGAAACGAAAATGAGCAGATTGATCTCGTCACGGTCCCATCCCAACTTCTCTATGATTTGTTCGGCAGACTGAAAACACAGATCGGAACAGGTCTGGCCACGTTCAGCAATATGCCGGGTTTCGACGCCAATGGTCCTGATCAGTATTTCCCGTTCTTTTTGTGTTATCCAGTTGTAATCATAATTGGATAAAATCTTCTGTGGCACACATGCCGAAATACCGGCAATCCGCACATCTGATATCTCAAAAATAGCCATGTACAGTGCAGCTTTTAAGCATTTTATGTGGTATAATGCAAAAATACGTTTTTTTTCCATGCAACGGTACAATTTACTAATTTTGCGGGCAGTACCACGACATGCTTAAATTGATGAATTTCAAATGACAACTCAATCACTTGAAGAATTTCTTATAGCCTGGACTTCACTCCATCTCAATAAAGGGTTGCCCGTGGATCCCGCGAATACGCTGGCAACCTATGGCATAGATTCCCTTCGTGCCATGCTGCTGGTTGAAGATACTTTAAACAGCTTTGGATTTGAATGGCCGCCCTATCTTTTCTTTGAAGATCTGACCCTTTCACAACTTGTTGAAGAGGGGAAAAAATTGATGATGGAAAAGAAATAACCTTGTAATTCAAAAATAATATGCCTCAAAACTCTCCCCACTATCAGGCTGAACTTACACTGCCAGATCTGCTGAAACGGGCGGTTTCCCGCGATCCCGATTTGTATGCGGCCTTTTATGATAAAAACAGTAATCTCACTTTTCTAACCTATAAAGAACTCCTGGATGAGGCAAATAAAATCGCCGCGGGTTTTTATAGACTTGGATTGAAAAAAGGAGATAAAATAATTATTGCAACCCGTACGAACCGGGATACCATGGAAGTGCTCTGGGGCTGTTTTATGATGGGACTTATTCCAACCATCCTTCAGCCTCCTGCTTCTTTTTCTGGCGAGAATACTCCATTCTTAAAGCTGGTAAAAGTCAGCGAATTACTCGGCAAACCTTATATCATCGTAACTTCACCGGTAAAGGATGAAGTGCCTTCAGACTGGAAAATAGCCACAAAAACTGATCTGATGGTTGACGGTACCTTTCCTGAACCTGTTCTTTCGCCGGATGATCTCGCCTTTATCCAGTTTTCTTCAGGCAGCACGGGCGAACCAAAGGGAATTATGCTGACGCATAATAATCTCATGGTGAATATGGATGCCATCCGGATCGGCCTGGATATTAGAGTAATGGATAAATTCACCAACTGGATGCCGCTGTTTCATGATATGGGTTTCATCGGCTACCACCTTACCCCGATCTATTCCTTTGTTTGCCAGTCGCATATTGAAACCCTCGATTTTATCATGAATCCCGGGCTCTGGCTGAACCTCATCACCAGAGAAAAAATCACCATCACCGGTACAACCAATTTCGGACTCGTACTGCTTTCAAGACACCTGAACAGGGGCAAACAGCTTGGCGAGTGGAACTTCAGCAGCCTTAAAGCCCTGTTGAACGGCGCTGAACCCATTTCTGTGAAAATAATGCAGGATCTCGTGGAATCGCTTAAGCCATACTCCCTGAAACCGGAAGCGATGATGCCCGTTTACGGAATGGCAGAAGCCACGCTGGCAGTCACTTTTTCCTCCCTCACCGAAACAGCGGTTGCAAAAACATTCGATGCAACTGTTCTTGATAAAAATCACGTGGCACAGGAAGTTGATCCATCCGATCCCGCTGCAAGACTGATTTCTGAAGTCGGTGTTCCGCTGAATGACATGGAAGTGCGGATCACGGATGATAATGACCAGGTTTTGCCCGATGGAACTGCAGGGCATATACAGATCAGGGGAAAAAGCGTTACCAGCGGCTATTATCAGAATCCTGCTGCCACAGCCGCCTCGTTCTGCGGAGATTGGCTCAGAACAGGCGATATCGGCTTTTTCTATGAAGGAAGCCTTTACATCAGTGGTCGTTTTAAGGATATCATCTTTAAAAACGGCATTCATTATTTTGCGAATGACCTGGAAGAACTCGCCTGCTCGGTGAATGAGATCAAATATGGTAAAGTTTGCCTTGGAGGAACAACCGACAGGGAAACCGGCGAAGAGAAGGTAATCGCGTTTGTTGCGGGCCTGCAGGAAGACAAAGCCCGGGAAACTTTCAGGGAACTGCGTGTTTTATTACGCCGGAACCTGGGAATTGCCGTTGATATGCTGATTCTGATAAAATCAAATGAGATTCCCAAAACCTCCAGCGGTAAATTACAGAGATATAAACTCATGCAACGTTACCTCTCCGGCGATTTTAATGACCGGATCGTCATGCCCGACAAGAATGATTTTCTGTAGTTGATTTCAGAGACGGAAATTCTCTGAAGAATTATTGAAGATCTGCTCTCTAATGTTCGCATCAATCTTGTCGACAGGCAATCCCATCTCCTGTGCTATGCCGGACAGTATTTTTTCTGTCTGCTCCCACGGGCCATTGCCAATTACATTTACCGTGAGTTGTTGCCTGAGCTGGAAAAGCAGTTTCCTCCTGGATAAATTGAATTTGGCCCTGTTAAAAAAAGAACTTTCTTCAGAATAATGGTAGGGAATGTTGGTCACTTCCCTGAACAAATAATAACATCCCCTGAAAGCATCTTCAGAATTCATGGTTACATGCGACCAGTTTTCCATGGATCCTTCCAGATTCCATTTGGTTCGGTTTGATTCCTCTGCTAATCCGCTGAGCGGTTGTACCAGCAATGGAAAAAGGTCATAACTGCATGAAAGGGTCGGGAGGGAAAGGCTGTTCATGAAATCTGCAGTATTCTGCAGCGTACCTGCATTTTCACCCGGAAAACCGACAACAAAGGTCATCACCGTATTTATTCCGCGGGCATCAAGCTGTTCAATGCCTCTCTTCACCTTTTCAACCTTCTGCCGTTTGTTCATCCGGTCGAGCTGTGACTGATCACCCGATTCGACTCCGATCATCCCCATCATCAGCCCCGAACGCTGGATCAGATCAAGCTCGTCTTCGCTGTATTCACCTGCTCTCATGAAAGAGATCCATTTCCGCATGCCCGACTCAGCAATAGAAGTACAAACTTCTGTAAGCCGTTTTTTATTGACAAATACATTATCGTCAGAAACATGAAGTATCCCCGGCGAAGAACCTAATCTCGCTTTTATCAGCGCCAGCTCTTCTTTAAGGCTCTTCACCGAACGTACAAAGGTATGCGGGAAGAGTTGGTAGAAATCACAGAAACGACAGCGGAAATGGCATCCTATGGAGGTTCTGAAGGGTATTTTGACGGAGATATTGCTGATCAGATCCCAACGCGTATAATCCGTGTCGTAATCGGTATTTTCATCTTCGGTTTTCGTGAAAATATATCCTTTCGGAGAAGGTATGGCAAGATTCGGAATATCTTCAAAATTCCGCTTTCCCTTTTTATCCAGCTCAGCAAGGATTTTTATCAGGGAATTACGCCCGTGAGGTGCTACCACGATTACATCTGCTGAAATATCTGAATTGGCGGGATGAAAAAGCAACCAGGAAGGCAGGGGTGCCGGTTTGGCTGAAGTGATATTCTGCCGGTAAAGCAGGTAATTTTTCCATACATAAATCCCGCCGGCAATGATCACGGTATCCGGCATGGCCTTTCGGATCGAAGCAAAAAGATCTTTTACGGATTCTGTCGTAAGAATCATCGTGGTGGAAACCAGCACGGCCACGGGATCCTTCCCGGCGATGGCACTCAGCGTCGCAGTATCATATTTGTTGGTCAGAACCGTGTCATAACCGTACTGGTGCATCAGCCCTTCAAGATAATATCCTGCCGAAGGAATGTCTTCCTCGTGATCGATACCTCGTGAAACTGCGGAAGGTTGATAGCCCTTTTGTGCAAACTCGTAAAGAGCTGCAAGGGTCAGCTCACGGTTATTATGCCTTAACCTGAGATTGAAGTCGGAATGAAACTGCCGGCTGTCAATAAGCGGGGCTATAATACCAATGGTTTTCTTCAAAGAAGGCTGGTTATTTGACCCAAAATTACTGGACGCGTGATTCAATGATCCTGTAAAGGTCTTCAATCGTTTTTGATCCCGCGATATCCTGGGCATTCATGGTAACATCGTATTCAGTCTTGACCAGTGCGATCAGAATAAGAGCATTGATGGAACTCCATTCAAATACTTCCCTGTAATTACTTTCCGGTTTCAGGGTTCCGGGTTTAATGTCTTCATATTCTGCCTCAATATGGCCAATAAATTCTTCAATATTCATACGAAAATGATTTTCGCAAAGATAAGAAAAATTAGGATATACAAAGGTTTGCAAACTAATTCGTTACTTTGCAAAAAATTCAAAACGGTTATGCCTGTTGTTAGTTATTATTACCAGCCTGAGCTTACTTTGCCCGACCTGATTCACCGGGCGATAAAACTACATCCTGATCTTTATCTGGGTTATTATGATAAGAAAGGAACACTTGAAAAACAATATTACAGCGACCTTCTGGAGAAAGCAGAACGGATTGCAGCAGGGCTTACCAATCTGGGGTTGAAAAAAGGCGACAAAATAATAATCGCGACCCTGAAGACCAAGGAAATCATAGAACTTTTGTGGGGTGCTTTTCTTACGGGTATTGTGCCGACAGTGCTTCAGCCGCCTATGACTTTTTCGGGTTACAATCCATCTGTCGTTAAGCTTATCAATGTTTATAAGCAGCTCGATGCTCCATTTATTTTTTTCAGTGAAGAACTGAAGGAACATGGAGATTTGCCCAAAGACAAGATTCTTCACACGGAGGAGTTAAATACTTCCGGTACATGGACCAGGCCTGTCATCCATCCTGATGATCTTGCTTTTATCCAGTTTTCCTCCGGCAGCACGGGCGATCCAAAGGGCGTAACGCTGACGCACAAAAATCTTATGGTCAACATGGATGCCATCCGGATCGGGCTCGATTTGCATTATCCGGACCATATTGGCAATTGGATGCCTTTATTTCATGATATGGGACTTATCGGATATCATCTTACACCACTTTATTCCCTTAGTTTCCAGTACCAGATTGAAACGGTGGATTTTATAATGAATCCAGCGCTCTGGTTAGATATGATGAGCAGCTACAGGATCACGGTAACGGGATGTCCCAATTTCGGACTGGCACTGGTGCTCCGGTATCTTAAACGGAAAAAAACAGTTTCGGAATGGGATTTTTCGGCCATGAAAGCCATGCTAAACGGGGCGGAACCCATCTCGGTCAATATAATGAACGATTTTCTGAATGCACTGGAACCTTACCATTTTAAACCGGAGGCCATGATGCCGGTCTATGGGATGGCTGAGGCAACGCTTGCCATATCCTTTTCGCCCCTGATGCAGCCATCGGTTATAACTGCCTTCGATTCTGCCTTGCTGGACCGTGAAGGCATTGCAAAAGCGGTTGAGAAAGATGATCCTGCGGCCCGGGAACTCTCGGAAGTCGGGGTCGCTCTCAATGACATAGCAATTAGAATTGTGGATCATCATGATGAAGTTGTGCCGGAAGGTCGTTCGGGCCATATCCAGATCAAGGGACCTTCAGTTACCGGGGGCTATTACAGAAATGAAGAGGCCACGTCTTCGGCCTTTTGCGGGGATTGGCTGCGAACCGGTGATATGGGCTTTTATTATGACAACCGGTTGTATATCAGCGGAAGGTTTAAGGATATTATTTTCAAGAACGGAAAAAATTATTTCGCCAATGACCTTGAATCAATGGCCTGCAGCATAAGTGATATAAGCTACGGGAAAGTTTGTTTCGGGGGTACCACCAATAAGCAAACGGGTCATGATAAAGTCATTGCCTTTGTTGCCGGCATTCCTGATTCAAAAGCAAATGAAATATTTACCGGATTGAGAAACCTTCTGCGGAATAATCTCGGGATAACACTCGATGAAATGGTTATTATTAAATCAAATGAAATCCCCAAAACATCGAGTGGCAAGTTGCAGCGATATTTACTATTGCAACGTTATCTTAACGAGGATTTTAACAATATAATTTTTTAGGTAGACCTCTCATCAGATCATTCCTTTGGGAAGGGGCTTTTTCCCTGACAATTTTAAATATACCCTGAGCAGGATAAGGGATTTGGTGAAAAGCCACTGGCTGACTTTGTACGGCAGGTAAGTACCTGCATTCATCAGCATCAGAAGGAAGTGATTGTAAACGTTCATGGGAATTGATCCCAGCCAGATCCGGAAGCTGAAACCTTTTCGTCTTTCATAACCAAGCCGGTCGGCATATTTACCGGCCATCTGATCAGCGATTTTTACCTGTTCTTCTGTAAGTTTTTCCTGCCATGTATTCATCCTGGCGGTGCTGATCGGCTTGAGCAGGTTCTCGTGAAATTTCTCATACATGGTATTCCCGTATGTATTCACTGCCTCCTCTCTTTTGGTATAAAATTCAAACACGTTCGGGTCATACGTGATCCCAAGGAATTCACAAAGTGATTTGAATGTTTTCTCCTGATCGGTTACCAGATCTTCATACTTGAGAATGTAGTATTTTTCAGGATGTTCTTTTTTCAGTTTCAGAAATAATCGTACAAAATACCGCCACCGGGCCACCTGGAGCCTTAAATTCGGCGCTTCCACCGCAACATCTTTATCCGCGAGTTTCTGTATTGAAATGAAGTTATCACGGTAATCGCGGTTGATACAGATGAATTTTGCCTCGGGAAATATTTTCCTGAGACGGTTTGAAAATATGGAATAAACCGGGTTCTTATCACCGATCCAGTGCGTTTCTTCCTTTCTGAACATGGTATAAGCAAAATAATTTATACTTTTCAGAAATAGCTGAATCGAGCCTTTCCCCTGGTATTTCAATAATTCATTCAGAATCGTTTCTTTGTCAATTTTCAGATTTTCAATTCTCCTGTGACTGAATTGTGAGGAATAAAATGCAGCATCGACAAACGAACGGATAGCGGCTTCGTCCCAGACTTTCACCTTCCTGAATTTCTGATATAAAAGCAGCATTACCGGGTATTCGGGTGCGATATGAATATTGGGATGTGCATTGAACAGTGTCGTCAGCAGCGTCGTACCGGACCGTGGCCTTCCCAGAATGAAAAAAATGGGAATTTTACTCAGATCTTCACTTGTCATAGGAAATTCTTACAGAAAATGAACTTTTCACAAAGGTACAATTATTAGAGAATTTAGCTCAGAAGGTTCACGTAGTCATCTTTAATCATATATAATTGCAAGTAATATAAAAATATGTACATTTGTTGCCCTTAAAATTTCAAATTACCTTAAGCGTTGGACAAAAGTATCAAAAGGAAATTACTTCTCATACATCCTTCCAATAGTGCACGGGAAGGTTATATCACCAATCCAAATAATCGCTTCATGCCTCTTGGATTGGGGATTGTTGCCGCATTGACTCCAGCTGATTGGGAGGTTGAATTGTTTGATGAAAGCTATGAACCTTTTTCCTTTAAGCCCGCCGACCTTGTTGCATTAACAAGTTTTACCTCCAATGCCTTCAGGGCTTATGAAATTGCAGCAATTTACCGGGCTGAAGGTATTCATACGGTGATGGGTGGCGTTCATGTAACCATGTGTCCGGAGGAGGGCCTGAAATATGTGGATACAATAGTCACGGGTGAAGCAGAAGGAGCCTGGCCGGCTCTTATCAAAGATT
>JBLNAN010000156.1:0-4171 GCA_050259355.1 Syntrophothermus sp.
AGCTCTTTAAGGGCACTGGTGGTTTCATCAAAATATTTCCACTCCACAGATTCGGTTGCTCCTAAAGCTGTTTTTTGTATTTCACGAGAAGGTGGCGTCGCGGTGATCCCGCATAAATAAACCGCTTCCAGCCTGAATGCATCTGCGGTGCGGAATACCGATCCGATGTTATGCTGGCTCCGGATGTTATCCAATACAATAACCACCGGCGTTTTATCCATTTTCCGGAAGTCATCCGGAGAAATCCGGTTCAATTCTTCCATGGTAAGTTTTCTCATTGCAGGAAAAAAATTACATTTGCAATATCCCTGAAGGGATGGCAAAAATATCAAATCAGCTTCAATTTTGAATCCAAAAAAAATCGAGACGGCAGAAACCCCGCTGATGAAGCAGTATAATGCCATCAAGGCCAAGTATCCTGATGCATTGCTGTTGTTCAGGGTGGGCGACTTTTATGAAACTTTTGGTGAAGACGCCATCCGTGCATCCGGGATCCTGGGAATTGTACTCACACGGAGAGCGAATGGCTCGGCTACCTACATTGAACTGGCCGGATTTCCTCATCATGCACTGGACACCTACCTGCCCAAGCTGGTTAAATCTGGGCTAAGAGTGGCCATCTGCGATCAGCTTGAAGACCCGAAACTCACCAAAACCATCGTTAAAAGAGGAGTGACAGAACTCGTCACGCCTGGTGTTTCCTATAATGATAAAATCCTTGATCAGAAAGAAAATAATTTTCTCTGCAGTATACATTTAGATCCGCGTATTTCGGGGGTTTCATTCCTGGACGTTTCCACGGGTGAGTTTTTCCTGGCACAGGGATCAAATGATTACATTGATAAGCTGATCCAGAGTTTTCATCCTGCAGAAGTGATCGTGCAGAAGTCGAAAAAACAGAAATTCTGTGAACTGTTCGGGAGCAAATTCTATATCAACACGTTTGAGGACTGGGTTTTTACCACGGATTTTTCGCACGAATTATTGCTGAAACATTTCCAGACCACCTCCCTGAAAGGTTTTGGCGTGGAAAACATGGAGCAGGCCGTTATTGCGGCGGGTGCCGCCATGCATTATCTCGCCGAGACCCAGCATGACCGCACTTCGCATATCACGAAGGTGACCCGGATTGAAGAGGACCATTACGTCTGGCTCGACCGTTTTACGATTCGTAATCTTGAACTGGTGCAATCGGTAAATTCTTCTTCAGCCACCCTGCTCATGGTGCTTGACCAAACCGTTTCACCCATGGGGTCAAGGCTGCTGAAGCGATGGATTATCCTGCCTCTGAAGAACCGCGTTCCGGTGGAGGAAAGGCTGGATATTGTGGAGTATTTCCTCAACCATCCGGAAGCGGGTGAATCGGTAAGACATAATATTCAGCGTATTGGTGACCTTGAACGGCTGGTTTCAAAGATCGCCGTTGCCCGGATCGGTCCCAGGGAGATTGGTCATCTGAAAAATGTTCTGGAATGCCTGGAAAGGTTGAAAGAACTGTGTGCGGCATCCGGAAACGAAGGTCTTGGAAAAATAGGAGAACAGATTAACATCTGCAGCCTGGCCAGGGAAAAAATAATTCATGAGCTCAGCGAGGATCCCCCGGCAGTTGTGAGCAAGGGCAACGTGATCAGAAATGGCGTTTCTGAAGAACTTGATGAACTGCGGAACCTTGCATATTCCGGTAAGGATTACCTGGTCCAAATCCAGCAAAGGGAAATTGAACGAACCGGAATTACCTCACTGAAAATCGGTTATACAAATGTTTTCGGATATTATCTGGAAGTAACCAATGCCCACAGGGAGAAAGTACCTGATGACTGGAACCGCAAGCAAACGCTGGTAAATGCCGAGCGGTATATCACGGAAGAACTGAAATTATACGAGGAGAAAATCCTGGGGGCCGAGGAAAAAATCCTTCAGATGGAAACAAAGTTGTTTAACGATCTTGTTTTCTTTCTGTCAGATTATATCCGGCCCCTGCAGCTGAATGCCTCATTGGTGGCGAAAATGGATGTTTTGCTTTCTTTTGCAGTAGTTGCCGGAAAAAATAATTATTCACGTCCTGTTCTTGATGATTCTTTTAAAATCGAAATAAAAGAAGGCCGGCACCCCGTTATTGAGCAACAACTTAAAACCGGCGAGCCGTATATTTCCAATGATGTTCAACTGGATGAACAGGATCAGCAGATTTTGATCATTACCGGACCCAACATGTCAGGAAAATCAGCTTTACTCAGGCAAACCGCGCTGATCGTACTGATGGCACAAATAGGAAGTTTTGTTCCTGCCGTTTCTGCCAGACTCGGTATGACCGACAAGATTTTCACCCGTGTCGGTGCATCAGATAACATTGCTTCCGGAGAATCTACTTTCATGGTAGAGATGAATGAAACTGCCAGTATTCTGAACAACATATCCGACCGGAGCCTTATCCTGCTGGATGAAATCGGAAGAGGAACCAGTACATACGACGGGATTTCAATCGCCTGGGCAATTGCACAGTTCCTGCACGAGCACCCGCTTTTCAGGGCCAAAGTTCTTTTTGCCACCCATTACCACGAGTTGATCGAGATGGCAGACATCTTTCCCCGGATTAGGAATTTTCACGTATCGGTAAAAGAAATCAACAACCGTATCATTTTTTTACGCAAGCTGATCCCCGGTGGCAGCGAGCACAGCTTCGGAATCCATGTTGCCAAAATGGCCGGAATGCCTTCAACAGTTCTGGAAATAGCGGGGAACCTGATGGAAAAACTGGAAAAATCACATACTTCTGAAGAACTGGGATCAATTAAAGATCATTCCGGAAAGAATAAAAGAACCATAAAAACGGATGGTTACCAGCTGAGTTTTATTCAGCTGGATGACCCCTTACTTCTTCAGATCAAGCAGGATATCCTCAATACCGATATCAACACGCTGACACCCGTGGAGGCACTGATGAAACTGAATGAAATTAAAAAATTGCTGGGAAGGTGATTTTTTTTGTTGGATTTTAAAATTTGTATAAATTTGCAGTCCCAAAACAGAATGCGAAAGTAGCTCAGCTGGTAGAGCACGACCTTGCCAAGGTCGGGGTCGCGGGTCCGAATCCCGTCTTTCGCTCAAAAGAAAACCAACCCTCTGCCATGAGGGTTTTTTTTCATTGCCCAGGTGGTGGAATTGGTAGACACGCAGGACTTAAAATCCTGTGCTCTCACGAGCGTGCGGGTTCAAGTCCCGCCCCGGGTACCCGGTAAATGCAAGATGCTTCAACTTCCTGATTTTCTGATATAGAGAATCAAAAGCATGAGTACCATCAGCAGATTGCTGATGCCGATCAGCCCCAGCTGAAAGAGAAATCCAGAAAACTCTTTTCCCAGCAAATCCTGCGAATTTCCTCCAAAGAAAAAAATCAGAACCACCATCAGCGGAATCAGCAGGTATTTCCGGTTGACCGCGATAAAATAGACCAGGAAAGTTATAAGCGGAATACTGGCGAGGAAATGCTCGGTATCCATCTTGAATAGGTTTGGGATCAGGGCAAGAATAATAAACCATTCAATAACCAGGCTTTGCGTGTCGGCCAACTGGGAAAAATCTATTTTTCTGACTTGTATCCATTTGCATAGGAAAAATGCTGCAATGAAGGCAAGCAGGATGACCATCTCGAAATAAGCGGATAGATTGGGAAAAAAGTACCTGTGGGTCAGGTAATCAATGGAATTCACGGAAGGAAACGAACTGTCGTGAATGACCATCGTGTTGATCCAGTCGCTGATCAAGATCAAATTTTTTTCAAAACCGTAAAAAACAGAAGGAATCAGCAGCCCGGCTATGATACCAAAGAGGATATAAAGCATCGCCGGGATATCTTTTCTGAAAATCAACGGGAGGATCAGCAGGCCGAAAAAAGGCTTGGTAAGGATGACAAGCGTGAAGACCATACCGAACCGCCTGTTCTTTCCTTCGATCAGGTATTTCAGGGCAAGTAGTGCCAGCCAGATGAGGATGATATTTATATTGCCAAGATATACTTCCTTTACAAAAAAGATCATGCTGCCAACCACCGCCAGAATCAGGATCCATTGTTCTGAAATGACCGTGGTCCGGTAAAAAAACTTCGTGATCAGGTCGCGCGTGTTGAGGTAGGTCTGACGGTAGGCAAATCCCAGTATGAGAATATGAAGAA
>JBLNAN010000157.1:0-5200 GCA_050259355.1 Syntrophothermus sp.
TTTCTGCTGCACAGAATACCACCAGAGCAACTCGGCATACCAGGGTTTATCAGGCTCTTTCTGTGCCTTTTCCAGGATATATTTACGGAAGGCCTCGTTTCTTGAATTGTCGGGATCATATGCCAGACTGAACTGCAACCGGTCTTCGATGGTCTGGAGATAACTTTTGTTGTTTTCCAGCAGGCGGATATATTCCTCCAGCATGGATTTGAAATCTCCCATCCGCTCATAAACGCTGGCCAGCTCGAAGCTGAAGGGATAGCTGTTGTTGTTCAATTCTCTCCCCCTTTTGTAGGTCGCGATGGCATAGTCATTCTCATCCCGCATGATGAAGGCGTTGGCGAGTTCAAAGATCTGTTGCTGGCTGGAAGTAAGCTTCTTCAGCGCCTCATCATATAGTTTTTTTGATTTGTCAGGATTTCCCTGCCGGTAATACAGGTAACCCAGATCCACCATGTATCTCAGCGAACCGGGATCATTTTTTGTCTGACTTTTGATCAGTTTTTCTGCTTTCTTGTAATCCCTGATCTCCAGAAGGCAATACAGGTAAAGAACATAATAATTCTGATCAGGCTTTTTCTCGTAGAGACGCCCGTATATTTCACCGGCTTTTTCGAAATCCCTGGCCTGGTAAAACTGCATGGCGATTTTATCATCCGTATTGTCGGATGCATCCTGCTGAAATGGCAATATTTTCACGTTGTTGTTCACGGGATGATCCTGTGCTTCAAGACGCGTTGTCAGCAGCAACATGATTACCAGTATTAAACTCTCAACTCTCAACGCTCAATTATCAATTATCAATTAAATTATCAATTATCAATTACAATTAAATTATCAACTGCGCTTTATAGTTCGGCCAGTTGGCTGACAGCCAGAAATGCCATCAGGCCTGTTCCCGTTCCGAGGCTGCTTTCGTCGATATCAAACGTGGCGGTATGAAGATTTGACGAAATGTTTTTTTCCTCGTTCCTTATCCCCAGGCGGTACATACAGGAAGGCACTTCGAGACAGTAATACGCGAAATCCTCCGCGGTCATCCTTGCTTCGAGATCAAGAACGTTATTTTGACCGAGATATTCTGCTGCCAGGACTTTCAGCTTGCCAGCAAGTATTTCATTATTGTGAAGATAAGGATAACCATGGGCAATTCTGGTTTCACAGCTTCCTCCCATTCCTTCTGCAATGGATGAAGCCATTTTTGCGATGGTTTCCTGGATTTTTTTACGCCAGTCCTCGTTGTAGGTCCGCATGGTACCTTCCACGGTTACGACGTCAGGAATGATATTGGTTCTGCCTTTCCCTTCGATTTTCCCGAAGGAGAGGACGGTAGGCATCGTGGGAACCGCGTTCCTGCTGACGATCTGCTGCAGGGCGACGATGATGTGGGAAGCGATCAGGATGGGATCCACTACCTGTTCCGGGGTTGCGGCGTGACCACCTTTTCCGCGGACGGTAAGGAAAATTTCATCCGTGGAAGCCATGTAGGCACCCGGTTTGAGCCCCACGGTACCGGCATTGAGATTGTTGATCACATGCTGAGCAATTACCAGTTCTACCTCGGGATCATGCAGTATCCCTTCACGGATCATCCCGATGGCGCCGCCAGGATAAGTTTCTTCCGAAGGCTGAAAAATGAGTTTGATTGTCCCTTTGAAATCCTGTTTAATTTCGTTCAGGATCTTAGCAGCGCCGAGCAAACAGGCCATGTGCGCATCGTGGCCGCAGGCATGCATTTTACCCGGTTCGGATGATTTGTAGGGCACATCATTTTCTTCTGTCACGGGCAGGGCATCCATGTCGGCTCTCAGGGCGATGCACCGGCCCGTGCCGGCTCCCGTGATCATGGCTAAAATACCTGTACCGGCTATATTCCTTTTGTAGGAAATTCCGTATTCATCCAGCATGCTGCAGATAAAACCGGCGGTTTTAAACTCCTCTTTTGAAAGTTCGGGATGCTGGTGCAGGTGGCGTCTGATGGCAGTGATCTCCGGCAGAAAGGCAGCTGCCAGATCACGAATGCGGTTTTTAATTGCTTCCATGCTTCAAAATTAACAGAATCCGCTGTACGGGCAGGGATTTTTTTGCTTCACGACCGGATCATCTTTGTCCGGATCCCGTTCACGATCAGAATGTACATTCCCGAGGGTAAACCGTGAAGGTTGACGCTTCCTGTTTTTCCGGTAAAATGTTCATCCATCATCTTCTTTCCCTGGAGATTATAAATTTCGAGATGATTATTCTCTGATGATGTTCGTATCCATAAATGATCAGCCGCCGGATTGGGCCATATGACGAGGGATTTTCCAGAAAAATTTTCTTCGATGGAATTGATCATTCCCACATGAATGAAGTCTTTCTTTTCCACCAGGGTTGACCCCATGGCATTGGTAACCGTGAGCTTTACATCGTAGGTTCCCTGGACAGGATATTTCACCACCGGATTTTTATCAGTGGAAACAGGGGGTGTGGCGCCTTCAAATTCCCATTGCCAGCCCGTGATATCATCAAATGAATCATCATAAAAATGCAGGGAATCTCCATATGAAATACTGGTTCTGTCGCAATGGAAGAAAGCTTTCGGCCCCTCCACCTGCATTCCCATTAACCCGAGATATTTTTTCATCAGCGAAATCCTGTCAGAAGGGGGAATAGAATCTGCCAGTTGTTCAAACTGAATGATGCTGCTGATCAACGTGTAGTTTTCCGCAGGGTAAACATTTACAACAGATCGCTGCACCGGCGTTTCAAGCAGTGAATAAGCAGGTTCAAGGGGAATAAATTTGTAGTTGGAAGTCGCGGGAATTCCATCATAGCTGAAAGTCATTGAAGCAGCCGGTGTACCAGTTACTCCATTGATTCTCTGCACTGAATATGGGGTTACCGGGGTTTGGATACTGTCGTGGAAGACCTCACGGAAATCTGAATTCATGGAAAATTTCCAGAAGACATATCCTTCCATGTAAAGGTTTCGGCAGGAATCAGGATAACTCAGCAGCGTGTACCGTTCATTTGAATTCAGCTGACCGGAACCCATCATCACGAAAGTGTACGTGTAGTTATTGATAAAATCAGGAAGATAATCAAAATTGTAGTGAGAAATATTCAGCGCAGTAAGGGCAGAATCCATGGCGCTCAGGGTAGTACCCGACAGATTGACCAGCGCAGTCCTGATCCTGCCTGTCACCAGATACAATCCGACGTTCTTCACCATTTTCCCTTTTCTGTACCCGGTCAGCGAAAGCGGTACCGTATCCCCGGTATTCAGTGATCTTGAAGCTGACAGCATAAAACGAAGCTTTGTCCTATCCAGGGCATCGAGTGAAATCTGGTGAGTATCTGCCGAATCCAGAACAGCGATCTCATTTCCGGGAACGGTCAGCTGAAATTCAACCGAATCCAGTGCTGCAGAACCCACATTATTTACATCTATGAACATTTCCGCGACCTCGCCCGGATCCAGAAAACCATCTACCCCGTCATGAATCACGGGTGAGCCGCAAGTCAGCGCGGGACCTGAAAACGGGAAGCTGGTTTCTCTCTGCCACGACCGGGTTCCGTTGGTTGCATTCAGCCCAAACCTCACGGGATACTGGTCGGGAAAGGCTGAATCAGCCCGGAAAAGAAAAGCGGCGGGCACCTCCAGGGTTTCACCCGGGGCAAGGGTCGGAATATTTTCGGTGGAGTCTTTAATGGTGACGCCGGTCGTGCTTGTGGTCATGGAAACCACCAGTCCGGTTAATGCTTCAGCGGAAGTATTTTTCAGACTCAGTTTTACAGGAATATTCTGATCCTGCATGATTTTATCCGTCAGGGAAGCTTCCAGAAGGAGATCCTTGCCCAGGAGAAAGTTTTTGACGCCTGAAATCTGGTTTTCATCCTTCACCTCCACCATAAGGTCATAGATCTTTCCGGTATCAAGTCCTGAAGCAGTGAGTTCACCCCCCGGGCTGATGTTCACGGAAGACGGGGGGCCTGACGGGATGACAAGGTAGCTCCTGCCGCTCATTTCTTCCGGCTTCCAGTTGGTCCAAACATCAAAATCATTATCGTCCCCTGCAGAATAGCCCGAGGATGAAATGTTCAGCCTGTTGTCTCCCGTACAATGGTCATAGCGTATTTCAAATCTTCCGTCATCATACAGCCGGATTGCGAAATTCATCTCTGCGCCCGAATGTGACATCATGATTTTCCATCTGAAGGTCATTTCGTGATCTCCTTCCTTGTACCACATTCCGGTCCCGGGATGGGAAATATTACCGTCGCGGGAATAGGCCCCGCTGATCATGGGATAATTCCGGATGGTTTGTTCAGGATCTGAAACATAATAATCGGGAATGGCATCCGGGGTAAAGCAAAGGAATCCGTATGCATTCATGTAAACCGTATCATATCTTTTCCCATAAAATTCAAACGGGAAAGGAAGCACGACCTTGTGATAAGGGATGGTAAGACCCACTATCGGGGCGATGGTATTCACATCTTGCGGAAAAACAGAATCGGTTTCGATTTTGAGAAACGGGTGAAGAACCGACCAGGTATAAGCAGGATTTCCCCCGGTGGCTTCCATTTGAACCGAATAATTCTGTGAAGGGTCAAACGATGGAAGTTCCAGCGTGGTAATAGCCGGTTTGCTGAAATCTGGCGTGATCAGCACCGGCAGGATAGTAACTGCATTATCTTCTATTTCCTTACCGGATCCTGCAGCTTGCGAAACAGCATTGCCATTCTTGTAGGAAATAAAAGTAGCCTCGCTGATCAAACCCGAACC
This sequence comes from Syntrophothermus sp., assembly GCA_050259355.1. Classification (GTDB taxonomy): domain Bacteria; phylum Bacteroidota; class Bacteroidia; order Bacteroidales; family FEN-979; genus FEN-979. The sequence continues at coordinate 4,772 of JBLNAN010000157.1, forward strand.
ATTATGGTTCTTGTCCTGTTCTTCCAGCAGGAAAAAAAGCTTAGCCGTATCGCCGGGATTGACATACGAAAGCAGCGGGGTGATGTCGAAACCTGCCTCCACGGCTTCGGGTCCGGGATAGGTTGCATTGACAGGATAAGGTCCCCCCTGGAAATTCCAGATCGGGAAATTGATCAGGTGTTCGGGAAAATCTGCCCGGGTGTTCGAGGAAATTCCTGCCCTGACGGAAATCATTTCACGACAGGTATGGCTCAGACTGGTCTTCATCGTCAGCAACGGTTCATAATCCACCAAAGGTTCCACGGTGAAAACCGAATTATCCCAGACGCCATAGCCGGGGACCCAGGGAGAATTGGGGTTGTAATTAAAATCCAGCGCCATCGCCCGGTACATGACCCAGATAAAGCCGCTGTCGTACCAGTAGTCTCC
>JBLNAN010000158.1:0-5794 GCA_050259355.1 Syntrophothermus sp.
CTTAGAATTATTTTTACCCTCCTGGCAATCCTGTCGCAAAGGCATCTTCTGGCACAGGATGATCTCGTGTTTGATGTTGCACCAATTTTTGAGATAAAATGGAAAAACAACCCTCTTCCCGATGAAGTCATTGCTTCGAAAATAATCCGGGAAATTGCCTATGATGAAGTTCTTGCCATACAGAAAACGGTTATCCGGTGCAAGGTTCCTTTACATTTTCACCTGAATTCAAATACAGAGACGGCCAGTTTAGAAATTAGGGCTGGTCATCCGGAAATATCCGGCAATACCTTTATCCGCGGATTCAACGCCGCTCAAATGCTTTTGCCCCGGTCGTTCACGCTTTCACTTACCCGGATCAGAAGAGCTGATTCGCTCGTGCTGGAGAAGCTGACCTGGCGCGATCTTCCCCTTACCGGAGATTCCGCGGTTGTGAATGCTTATGTAAAAAAGTATAATCCTGAAACGGATACGCTTGTTGTCAAAATTGAGGAACTTCAATACCAGGAAAAGAATTATGATGATTTCGTGAAGCACATCCATCTCATCAATGATTATTTTGCCTGTTCGGCTGTCCTGGATTCTCTCCAACTGCTGCTTGAAAAAGAGAGGCTGATGGGGTGCCATGATCTGCCGGTAACTTTTCTCAGGATTCAGGAGATCGGAAAAGTATTAAAACTGATGCAGGACAGGAATTTTCAGGAACAGCTTTCGCTGGATGAATTTGATCCCCGCGAATACAAATTAAAGTTCCGGGAAATGTTTAGAATGTCGCGCACCATCGCAATTACTTTTCAGCAAAAACTGGATACGCTTACTTTCATCCCGCATGATCCTGCCTGTGATCCCGCCAGGCTGCTGGTGGATCATTTTTGCAGGTACATTCGCTGGGCCATGCTGGTAAATTCGAGGAACGGGCAAATTTATGATGCGTATATCGACAGTTATTTTTATAACCCGGTTTTTGAAGATGATCTTGGCATCCTGAAAAAATTGCTCGCTAAAATGTATCCTGAGGAACAGGAAGAAACCGTTTACCGGAAATTTACTGATGCCGTTTGCAATAGCTTTAATAGTACTGCGAACGAAATGATTGATCATTACATGTTTGCAGAATCGGCGAGAATGATGGGCATTGAAGCACGATTCCGGAAATATGCTGGTTGTACCTCTTCATCAGCAGAAATGGAAACATTAAGGACCCGTGCCACCAACGGGATATACGATGCCTACCTGGCTGTATCAATTACTTCAATGGATCTTAATAAATATAATCTTGCAGAAGTTTACCTTGAAAAAGCCCAGCAATTCCGGTCGCAAAACCCCGGGTTTGTCACGAATGATTCACTTTTCCGCCTGGTGGCAGAGCGCCTGATCAGACTCAAGTTTGCTGAATGTGACACGCTTGCCGCCCGGTCACGCTACGATGAAGCCATATCCTGTTACCAAAGCATGAACATCAGTTACGACAGTCTGACAAATGGCGTATTCAAATCAACCGTAAATCTCAAGAGTGATTATTGTTTTTACAGGAAGTTCAGAGATGCGGGTCTTTTTTATATGACTTACGGAAATCTTACAGATGCTGGTAAATTCTTAAATCTTTCCAACCAGATCAGGACCCGTCAGAATTTTGCTTCTGATACCCTTCTTGATTCACTTGCAACAGCCACCTATCCTTATTATCTGATAAGTTTGCTGCGAAGCCGCGAGGAACTGATATGGACCGATAGACTGAAGGAAGCGGATTCATTTGCAGATTCTGTGGAAATTACTGCCAGTGCCGGTCATGTTGCAAGTCATGAACCATTCAGGTTAATGCTGGCCAGGTACCGGAAAAAGATCATGGACAAAGAATGTTATAATGCCGGGGATGCTTTTGAGATTTTGGTACTGCGGGGACAAAGAAATTTGGAGATGAAGAATTATTTGCGGGGTAATATGCTTTATGATTCTGCGTTGATGGTTGCCAGGGCGCATCCGGCTTGCCGACTGGATACCTCGTCCGTCTCGGCAGCGATGAAAACATATCTTGCACCTGCCGATTTTCAGCGTCAGCAAAAAAATATAAGCAATCTCGTTTCCATAAATGAATATGAGAAAGCAGTGGATCTATTCTTTGCATCAAGGGATTTTTACCTGGATCACCAGTTGAATACCTATGGTTTCACCTGCCCGGTTGTTTATGATTTTATCAGCGGCAGAAACCTCACCGGTCTTACCTATGAATGCGCGGTTCATTGTGCGGGAATTTCCGATTTTACGCTGGCGCTTCAATTCTTGAAATTGTTGCGGGTGCAGGAATTTCCGAAGAAAGAATCATCGGAAATCCAGAAGCAGGTTGCAAAGGCCCTTGCCCGGAAAGATTTCTCTCCCGGCAAGGATCCTGCTGCCCTTGCAGATTCCTATGTTTCGGTAGATAAATGGTTCGCTGCATTTCGTTTGGCTTACATCTTCGAATGGAATGAAATGAAACACCGGGGTTCTTCCTTACCGGAAAAAACAGAATAATTTCTGTTATTTTTGCGGAAAATCCTTATATGAAAAGAAAACTGCTGCTTATTTCCAATTCAACCAATCCGGGAGAAGAGTACCTTGGCTGGCCCAGATCTTACATAAAAATATTCATTGAAAAGCACTCCATTCAGGATTTCCTTTTTATTCCGTGGGCGGGCATCAATCTTTCACAGGAAAATCTTCATGCTTCCTACGATGTGTATACCAGGAGGGTGACAGATGTTTTTAATGAACTGGGATGCAGGATACATTCTATTCATCTTGAAAAAGATCCTGTTGCAGCCGTTGAAGCAGCAAAAGCCATCATGGTTGGCGGTGGAAATACTTTTCATCTGGTTGGAATGATGCATAAGGAAGGAATAATGGACAAGATCCGTGAAAAGGTTTTGTCTGGTGTGCCTTACATGGGTTGGAGCGCCGGCGCGAATGTTGCCTGCCCGACCATGAAAACCACCAATGACATGCCTGTTTTCGAGCCGGCTTCATTCAATTGTCTGGGATTGATCCCTTTCCAGATCAATCCTCATTACCTGGATGCGAATCCTGCGGGACACGGCGGGGAAACCCGCGAACAGCGCATCAATGAATTCCTTGCCATCAACTGGCAGGTAATGGTCACGGGGCTTCGTGAAACTACGCTTCTGGAAGTTACGGATGACGATCTTCAGCTTAAGGGGGCAAAATCAATGCGATTGTTCCGGTTCGGTAAGGAACCTGAGGAATATCAACCAGGGGAGGATATCAATTTTCTTTTATAGCTTCAGCAGCCTGGCAGTTCCCATTTTTCCGTCTGTAAACAGGACCTTTAACAGGTAAAGTCCTGGTGAGAGTGAAGAAACATTCATCTTTCCCTCTACCAGGGGTCCTTCTGAAATAATTCTCCCTTCAGGTGAAAAAACCATCACCAGCGAAATACGGTGGCTTTCTGAAAATTGAATGTCAGCAACAGCTGGATTAGGATAAAAACGAACCGAGGAGGCGTACAGGTCGCTGACGCCCAGCCAGAACATGCGGGTGCTGGTCCAGATCCTCACGGGAATTCCTATGGTATCACCTGTTCCATGGGCAACCGGCGTGACCTGGAAGATCACGTATTTGTTTTTGTCTTTCAGTGAATCGGTAACATAAGCAATTTTCGTAGCCGTATCAATGGGAACCAGATCCACCTGATTCAGTGAATCGGCACGGTACCACTGGTACATGGATTGCCCCTCGGGTCTTAACAGCGTATCGCCATAAGAATAGATCCCCGTTAGAATGTGTCGCAGGTACTGTTCTCCCTGGATGGCCACATCATAGGCGTACGGTTTCTGGGCATGAGTGTTAAGGGCTGAAAAAAGAAATAAAGAAAGGATCAGTGCGATGGATTTTTTTTTCATGATGTGGTTTTAATAGTTCTCGAGTATCTTAAATTCCCAGGGTTTGAAATGCAAAAGTACGCCTTCGCCGATCTCGGTCGCTGCATTGGAAAAAATATTTCTGAATTTTCCAGAAACCGGACTGGATGTGATATGAAAAGAAACCTCCTGGTTGGAAAGATTAAAAACTCCTGTAACGGTATGTTCTCCGTTTGTCCTGCAAAAACTGTAAACAGAATCTTCACGATCGGTAATGATCCTTTTAAAATCGCCCCCGTCTGGCGGACACCACAATGCCGGATTTCTTCTTTTCAGATAAATCAGTGTACTGTAAAAATAGCCGAGTAAATAATGGTCCCAGTCAATCTGGTCCTTATCGAAAAACGCAAGCCGTTTTGCAAATCCGGATTCCTGCCCGGAATAGATAAGGGGCATACCCGGAATAAGGAAAGTGAAGGCAGCAAAAGTTTTCACGGCTGGTCCCATTCTTTCAGACTCACTGCCATTCCATGAATTTTCATCATGATTTGAAGTAAACCGGAGGCGGATGGCATCCGCTGGAAAAATATGGGCGTTCTCGATCCATATCTGATCAATCAATGATGCATTCTTATTTCCAGTGGCAATATCATTCATGAGATGGTAGATGTCCCAGGAATATGTCATGTCAAATGCAATTTCATGCATGTCGGGGGTTTCCCACTCGGCAAGCATGAAAATTTCTTTTACCTTTCTGATCCTTGGGACAGCTTCATTCCAGAAACTCACGGGAACCATTCCGGCTACATCACAGCGAAATCCATCTATATTCGTTTCCTTCACCCAGTAGATCAGGGATTCTGTCATATATTCCCGCAATTCCTTCACATTGTAATTGAAACCTGCAACATCTGTCCAGTCCTTAACAGGTGAAATCACGTTTCCCTCCTCATCCTTCATATAATATTCAGGATGTTCATTCACGAGAAAATTATCCCATGCGGAATGATCGGCAACCCAGTCGATCAGCACGTACATGTCCAGATCATGGATCTTGCGTATCAATGCTTTGAAATCATCAAGATTTCCATATTCGGGATTGATAGTCCTGAAATCACTGATAGCGTAATAACTTCCCAGTGTGCCTTTCCGGTTTACCTTACCAATAGGATTAATGGGCATCAACCACAGGATTTTAATGCCCATGTCCCTGAGTCTTGGCAGATGATCTGCAAAGGCGTTGAATGTGCCTTCGGGCGTATATTGTCGAATATTTACCTCGTATAGCGTTGCGTTTTTTGCCCAATCAGGATGTTTCATCGCTCTCTCTTCTAATTGCTCAAAATTTCAAATGAATTTCCCTTCAGCGTAAGCGTAACTGTCTTCTTATTCATTTTTATCCTGCTCCCGAAGTGACCAGTGATCTTCGATGTGCTGAATCTTTCCGGCAGATCGAATGTCACTTGTTCGGGAGTGTAATTTTTATTGAAGATGATCACGTCGATCTTGTCAAAATACGTTCTCATGAAGATAAATACCTTGTCGGTCACCTCCAGCGGCACCAGGTCGCCATATAACAACGGCATCGAATTACGCCTCAGCCTGGTCAGCTTTTCAACAATATTTTTCAGCCAGGATTCATACGGGTTAAGACTATCAAAACGCATGAACCTGCGGTTGTCCGGCTCACCGGCACCGGCCATCCCGATCTCGTCGCCATAATAGATTACCGGGATTCCCGGGATGGTCATGTTAAAGCAATGAAGCAGCGCCAGTTTTTTATAGGCGATACTGTCTGATACCTTAATGTTCCTGTCCCAGCCTGCTTTGATATAGTCCTCGCCGGGAGCCAGGGCTCCCGAGGCATAGGAGATAAAGCGGGGCAGATCATTCGCGCCACTTATGTTGGCCATCAGTGAATGATCGCCGAAATGGCTGAT
>JBLNAN010000159.1:0-3869 GCA_050259355.1 Syntrophothermus sp.
CCTGGATCAGAATCTGATAAGTGAATCCTTCGGAAGTGATCTGCTGCAATTCACCGGGTGTTACATACACGTAGACCGATCCCGGACCTGCCTGCTCGGCATCCAGGTGGAAATGATGAAAGCGGTCTGCTTCCTGCAGGGAAGCAAACTGAACCTTAATTTCCATTTCCTGATCCCGCCAGCCATTCTGCGAAAAGGAGTTTAAACTTAGAATAAGGAGAAGAAAGAAAACAAGCTTCTTCATTTTAATACACAATTATTTTTTCGTTAATGGTTTCCTTATTATTGACAATCCTGAGATAATAAATTCCTCCTGAAATCTGGTGCAGATTAATCTGACGAACATCGTCTTTTTTCAAAGCTGCTTTTTCCGAATAGATTTTTTGTCCATTGGCATTGTAGACACTTATTTCGGATAGAGAAATATCCTTTCCGGCTTTGACATTAAAAACACCTGCTGAAGGATTGGGGAAGACGGAAACATCATTCATTTTTGAATTATCCCCGGTAATGCCTACAGGGCCCGATACCACTACATTATCAAGGAAAAGATTATTTCCGTGACGATTATAGGTCTCGAACATGATCTTTACCTCTTTCATTCCAGCGTAAGCTGACAAATCAACCACGTAGCAGTTGAGTCCGTAACTTCCGCCACACCAGTCGTTGGCCGACTGCGGGAAGAACGAAACGATGGTATCAGCGTGGGTGGCAAGGATATCCGGTGTGGCGCCAGCTCCCAGGGAAAGGAGACGTGTCCAGGTTTCACCGCAATCTGCCGAGGCTTTCACGATAAGCGAATCTTTCAAAGAACCTCTCTGTGCATATGCATGCTGGAAATAAAGGGTAGCACCGCTGAGATTGGTAAAGTTGAAAGGCGGACTGATAAGCTGATCGCGGGCAGACATGGTTCCGTAATCAAAGAAGTTCATCCATAATGAATGAGTTCCCTGGGCCTGACCTGCAACGGTAATTGTATCCCAGGTTTTTCCGCCATCACTGTTGATGACTGACCAGGAGTTTTTGGCAAGGCCATGTTCAAAATCATCGGAGAAAGGTACCATGAAACCGCCGCTGTAGATGTACATCTCCTTGGTATTGCTGTTACCACCTACATTGTTCGAGGCGGTAAGCTTAACCGTGTACATTCCGGTTGCATCGAAAGAAACAACAGGATTCTGGCTGCTGGCGGTTGTTCCATCCAGATACGTTATAGTGGAGGGAACAAATTCCCATTGCCACGATGATGGACAATTTACAGAAAGGTCAGTAAAATGAACTACTTCTCCATCGCACACTGCCCTTGTATCGGCTGTGAATTCAGCAACGGGGGCGGCAGCCTGGGTAACAGTGATATAACCAGTCTTGGTGAGGGAATCGGAACCGGCTTCATTCCAGGCTTTCAGGGAAACTGAATACGTTCCCGGTGCAGAATATGCAATGCCTGAAGGATTTTTGACGGTTGAAGTGCCGGGTGTAGCGCCATCGAAAGTCCAAAGCCAGTTGGTGGGTACATTTGAACTTAAGTCGGTAAAGTTGATGGTACAGTTGGCCGGCGTGGTGGTTGCCGATGCGGTAAAATCAACATCCGGTAAGGCACGGGCCAGATCTGAACTCCAGAGCGCCCTGCCATAGGTTGATGCACGGATGACATCCTGGGAAACAGAGTCATTGTCATAATAAATATCCAGTTCGGTTACTCTTGCATTTACGGGCAGACCTGCACTGAAATTCACCCAGTCGGTCATGGTGCTGTTCTTGTAATACACTCCGGCATCGGTGGATACATACAGCCCCTCATTGTCATTCTTATAATAAATGATGCAATTTTTAGTAACATCGGGAAGAGTTCCGGTAATATTTGTCCAGGATAATCCTTTATCCGTGGATTTGTAAACACTATGTCCCTGGGTGATATAGACAATATTTTCATCAGCGGGATGAGTTTCGACAGACAACACGGTGCCTGCAGCGGGAAGATGGCTGGTAAGACTGATCCAGGAGGGAGCAACGGAATTACAGTCATCACTGCGGTAAAAAGTACCGTCGTTGCGGGAAGCGTACAATATATTGTTATTGGCAGATGAATTTTCGAGCGCGCGCATGGTGGGTGAATTGGTACCCCCCAGATTGGAGATTTTTGTCCAGGCAGGTACTCCCTGTCTTACATTTGTTGCTCTCCAAACGTTGCGGTATCCAACAAACATGATTTTAGGATCTGCTGCATGAAAGATGAACGGGGTCACCCAGTCGCCATCTTCATTAATTCCTCCAACCCCGTTACCGGCAATGTGAACTTCCGCGGTATTATTAGTCTTTCTGTAAATATCACCGTAATAAACGGTATGATAGGTAAACATATCCAATTGATAATCAATAGCGCATTCCATACCGTCGCCACCACCTGCTGCAACCCATCCGGTTGGCGTAATGGCATAACTTCCATTGTCCTGAAAACCGTTGATACAATGATTTTTCACCTTCTGAGCCTGACCCAGCTTGTAAATCTGACCAATCGTGAGACCCACGGTATGATCGGTCCAGCTGGTGCCACCATTGGATGTCGAATAGATACCACCATCATTTGTGGCATACAACTGGCCATTCACAGGAGAGAAGGCCAGGTAATGACAATCGGCGTGAACTGCAGGAACGCTGCACCCGCCATACCAGTGTGAATTGATGTTGAACGAGCTTCCCCCGTTTGTGGATTTCCAGACATTAACGCCTCCCACATAAATGGTATTGGCATTGACCGGATCAGCCGCGAGGGCAAGATCATACCATCCCTGTCCGCCACTTCCGCTGCCGTCGCATGACCAGTCAAGAATATTGGGCGACGTCATCATTGCCGTAAAGGTAAGTCCTGAATCGGTGGAACGGTAAACACCCTTTAATCCGCTATCGGTACTGGATATCAGAACATATACATACGTGGAATTCGCCGGGGTAACGGCAATAACGAGTCTTTGCTGACCGATGGGAAGACCGCTGGCAATTTGTGTAAAAGTTAATCCGTTGTTGGTTGAACGATAAAAACTGGCCCCGCCTGCAGCATACACCGTGTTGGGATCATTGGGTTTGAAATCTATATCTTTAAAATCACCCGAGGCAGTTTTGGTCCAGTTGGCGCCTCCGTCGGTTGAGCGATACACTCCGCCGCTGGTGGCGGCAAGAATGGTTTGCCCGTTCTGTATCATCTGTCCGACCGTCTTATTATCCATTCCCGTTTTTGAAGGATTCCAGGTCAGGCCGCCATCCGTGCTCTTATAAACGCCCATCCCGGGGGCATCACCTGCGTCACGGTCACCGGTTCCGATAAGTATGACGGAAGGATTGGCCGGATCGATCAATATGGAAGAAACACCAAGGGTCGCAAGGGAATCCGTGTGGGTTGTCCAGGTGGCACCGCCATCATCGCTGTTCCAAAATCCTCCGGCAGGTGCACCGATATATAATTTATTGGGATCGGTGGGATGCCACGCAACGGTATTGATCCTCCCGAGGCCTTCATAGCCTGCAGGTCCCGGCGCGGGGATGGTGCTGGGCCCGAGTGATGTCCAGTTGCCATTTACCGCGGTGCGACTACGGTCATGACTGGCCACGTAGGCTTCATACGCTTTTAGGGTGGCATCGGGGGCAGGACGGTCTCCATTGGGCGAAACCCGGCTGCTCATCATGTATTCCCAGCGTTTAAAAACTTTCCAGCCATGGCTTCTGACAATCGGCCGGTCTTTCCAGTATATATTGAAAGCCCTCTGAACTTTGAAGAAATTTGCATCCGGATCCTGCATCATCTGAATCCAGTAAGGAAAATCAGCAGTATCGTTTTTAGATAAACTCTGAGATGAATTCTGAGCATTAGCAAG
>JBLNAN010000160.1:0-5200 GCA_050259355.1 Syntrophothermus sp.
GCGGAACGACAGATATTGCCATATTCCAGGAAGGTATTATCCGGCATACTGCTGTAATTCCGCTGGGCGGGGAAATTATCACGGAAGATATTAAAGAAGGATGTTCCATCATAAAAAAACATGCCGAGGAACTGAAGGTGAAATTCGGATCAGCGCTGGCCAGCGAAAACCGTGAAGAAGAAATAGTCGCCATCCCCGGCCTCCGCGGAAGACCTCCCAAGGAAATCAGCATCCGCAACCTGGCCAGCATCATACAGGCAAGGATGGAAGAAATCATCGAATATGTTTATTACGAAATAAAAAATTCCGGATACGAAAAGAAACTCATCGGCGGGATCGTACTCACCGGTGGTGGCGCACAGCTGAAGCATATCGCTCAGCTCACCTAATTCAAAACCGGGATGGATACCAGGATCGGTTATCCCAATGAACACCTTGCCAAGGATGTTCCGCCGGAAATGGCAAGTCCGATGTATGCAACCGGTATCGGACTGGTGGTCGTGGGTATTGAACGGTATGAGAAAGAGAAACAACGCCTGATGGCCAATTTGCCGCCTGAACCAGTTATTCCCCAGGCGGAAGAACTCCCCGTGAAAAAGGAAAAAGAGAAAAAGGAAAAGAAGCAGAAAAATGCCGAAGAAAAACAGGGAAAACGTTTCACCGACAGCTTCCGGGAAAAAATCCAGAAATGGTTCGAGGAGGAAAATGAATAAAAGCTATTAACAATTAATCTGTTAATAAATAAAAGTCAAAGTTCACAAAGAATAATTGATTCTGTATAATTTTAAAAGTATAAAAAGCCACGCCCATGTTAAAGTTTGATCTGCCTAAAAATCAGTCCTCTATTATTAAAGTTATTGGTGTCGGAGGAGGTGGAAGCAACGCCGTTACCCACATGTTCCGCCAGGGAATCAAGGGTGTAGATTTCATAATCTGCAATACCGATGCCCAGGCCATGGAAGCGAGTCCGGTTCCAACTAAAATTCAGCTGGGAGCAAATCTTACCGGCGGACTGGGTGCGGGAGCAGTTCCCACGATCGGGAAAAATGCAGCGCTCGAGAACGTGGAGGATATCAGGGCCATCCTGGAAAAAGGAACCAAAATGCTCTTTATAACGGCAGGTATGGGAGGTGGTACCGGAACAGGTGCGGCGCCGGTCATCGCCAGCGTTGCCCGGGAAATGGGGATTCTCACGGTTGGTATCGTGACATTACCCTTCTCCTTCGAAGGCAGAAAAAGAAATCTCCACGCCGAACAGGGTATTTCCGAAATGAAAAGAAACGTGGATGCCTTGCTGATCATCTGCAACGATAAACTCCGGGATCTTTTCGGAGACCAGCGGCTTTCTGCTGCTTTTGGCCATGCCGATGACGTGCTGACCACCGCTGCCAAGGGTATTGCCGAGATCATTACCGTGACCGGCTACATCAATGTGGATTTCGAAGATGTGAAGACCGTCATGAAAAACAGTGGGGTTGCAATTATGGGCTCCGGAATGGCCAGTGGCGCCAACCGTGCCCACGAAGCAATCGAGATGGCACTGAACTCACCGCTTCTGAATGATAACAACATTGAAGGAGCAGTAAACCTGCTGCTGTACATTGCTTCCGGTAAAGACGAAATCACGATGGATGAGGTGTCGACCATCACTGATTATATCCAGGAAATGACAAAGAATTCTGCTGAAGTCATCTGGGGAAATGGAATCGATGAATCATTAGATGATAAAATCAGCGTAACCCTGATTGCCACCGGTTTTGATGATGAGCACAAAAAGAAACCGGAACCTGCAGAAAAGGTTAAAAAGATGATTAACCTTTATGAAAATGAGCCGGTTGCACGTCCGTATATTCCAACACCTGCTGAACCACCGGTGGAGAGAATCACCGATATTCAGGTGGCCGCGATCATGCCGGAACCTTTACCCGAACCGGAGCCGGAACCCATTCATGAACCGGAACCGGAGCTTCAGCCAGATTACTTTATGATGCAGGAACCGGCAGAACCGGAACCCGTTTACAACGAGTCTAAAACCGAACGGACCATCATTTTTGAATTCGAAGAAGAAAAGGAGGAAAACACATCCTCATACATTCCTTCCCAGCCCGTTGCAGAAGAGCCTGCTCCTCCCGTCCGCGAGATTGAAATACCTGTTCAGGAAATAATGTTCAGGAAATCCTATCAGCCTCCCGTTCAGAAACAGGAACCCGTGGCCTCACCTGATGTTTTTGAAACCCGGGTGAATGACAGGATCCTGCGACTCAAGGCGATGAGCGAAAAACTGAAGTCACATCCTCCCCTGGCCGACAATCTCACGGAAATAGAAAATATTCCTGCTTACAAACGAAGAAATGTTGAACTTTCAGAAGTTCAGCTTTCATCCTCCTCACAGGTACCCCTGTATTCTGTCGGGGATAATGCAGAAATCAGAACTGAAAATACCTTTCTTCATAACAATGTAGACTGATGGAACTGGAAAAGCTGATCAATGATGATATCAAAGCTACCATGCTGGCCCGCGACCAGGAGAAACTGGAGGCTTTGAGGGCGATCAAGGCGGCCCTGCTGCTTGAAAAGACCAAAGACGGCACCACGGGTGAAATTCCCGAGAGTGTTGAATTGAAACTTCTCCAGAAACTGGTTAAACAACGCAGGGAATCGGCCGATCAGTACCTTGCCGGGGGCAGGAAGGATCTTGCTGAAAAAGAATTGTTCGAAGCTTCAATTATTGAGAAATATCTCCCCCACCAGATGAGCTCCGAAGAAGTTGAAGCGAAGGTCAAACAGATTATCGCTTCAACCGGGGCAACTTCCATCAAGGATATGGGTCGCGTGATGGCCGCGGCATCCGCAGAGTTCGCGGGAAAAGCAGATAATAAGACGGTTTCTGAGATTGTGAAGAGGTTGTTGGGTAGTTAGGTAGAGCGGTTATTGGGTAATTAGGTTATTGGGTTATTCTTCTCAATAACATAGAAATAGCGCTTACCAGGTTCCATGCGCTCTTCCAATGGCCGAAACCATTCTTTACATCCTTGTAGCTCCTTTCTCCCCTAAGAATTTTCCCGAAAGCCTTCCAGGCCCGTTCCTTATCCCGGACAAAATGATGTATTCTGGCTGGAAAAACATTGAAGATATTACTGATCTTCTGGGCTTCCAGCAACTCGGTCATCAGTTCTGAATTCACCTTGTCTGAATAATTTTTCAACGCATCAGACTTACCTGACAGGTATTCCTGCGCGGCCATGGCTGCTAGTTCACCGCTTTTTACGGCATAATAAATTCCCTCGCCCGTCAGCGGATCCGTCAAACCCGCTGCGTCACCCAGCACCATCACGCCGTCCGAATGAAAATTTTCCCTTGAAATCCGAACCGGAATCGGCCAGGATTTCAGCGAGATCGTTCCCGGAACCAGTGCCGGATCCGTGAGATCTTTTGAAACTTCAAATAATCCACCCGAGGCCATGAACTTCAGATAGTACGGCATCATTTGCGAAGCGAGGGAAGCCGGTCCCCCGACTCCCGCTGAAAAGTGATCCTTCTTTGGAAATACCCATCCATATCCTCCCGGGAAAGTTCCCCAGTCAAGAAAGACCGTGCTCTTATACTTTTCAAGGATATCCGGACCAGCCGTAATTTCTGCCTCCCAGGCAAGGCCCTTTTCAATATTTTTTTTCAATCCCGATGCAGATGCAACTATCCCGGATGCACCGTCTGCACCCAAAACCATCCTGGTTTTATATACTTTCCCATCGCAGATCAGTTCAAAAAGTCCCGAGGATCTCCGTAGGTCCTTCACCTTCGCAACTGCATGTTTTGCTCCAGCTTTGACAGCCTGTTCCAGCATGAACTCATCCAAACGCCCCCGCATCGTGCAGTACATCAGCGGTAAATCATTGGTCCTGGTGTAAACATCCGCGAATTTGCTCGAGAAACGGATACTGTGAATTTCATTTTCAATGACAGGCGAGAGATCGTACGGAACCGACGCAATGATTTTATGGGTAAGACCTCCCCCACAGACTTTATAGCGGGGAAAGGCAGATTTTTCAAGCACCAGAACGGGTATACCACGGGAAGCAAGATGATATGCGGCCATGGACCCGGCTGGCCCGGCACCCACGATGATCACATCTGCATCAGTATTTGGCATCAGAGAAGGGTAACGACTTCTTTCAGGAGTTTTTCTTTATTCACGGGAACCACACCCACTTCCTCGCAAACCAGTCCACCTGCCAGATTGGAGATATAAGCAATTTCATACGGGGAGCATCCCATGGCCAGGCAAAGGGAGGCAACGCTGATAACAGTATCCCCTGCCCCGGAAACATCCGAAATAGTTCGTAAGTGGGCCGGGATAAAAATATTCCGTTGGTCAATGCCCTCCTGGTAGCCTATCATGATGCCATTTTCAGATAACGTGGTCAGTATGAACCGGGTTTGCAGGTGTTCGAGCAGCTGATGACAGGCTGTCATGAGCATTTCGCGGTTACTGCTTTCAAAATCTGTCTTCAGCCCTTCTTTCAGTTCCTTCAGATTCGGCTTGAACAGGGTTACATGCTTGTAGTAATCAAAATTCTTCTTCTTGGGATCTACCGTGACGGGGATTTTCTTCAGCCTTGCCATCTGTACCACCGTGGTAATTACCGCGGGCATCAGTACGCCTTTGTTATAATCCTGCAAAATAATGCAGTCTACTTTCTCCTCGTTCAGGATCTTTTCGATGCTGGTCATCAGTCCCAGGTGATCATGTTCCGAAAGATCGCTCTCCACCTCCTCGTCAACCCGGAGCATTTGTGTATTGTTCCCGAAGATCCTGAATTTGGTGGTAGTGATCCGGTTGTTGCTCCTCACCAGTCCGCGGGTGGTGATTTTTTCCTCCTCAAGTAACTTGCAGAAAACATCGCCCATCCCGTCATTACCGATCACCGCACACAGAATGGGGTTGGCACCCATCGCCTTGATGTTCCTGGCAACGTTGGCCGCGCCTCCCATACGGTTTTCGCGGTTCTTCAATGCCACGATGGGAATGGGGGCTTCGGGTGAAATCCTGTCAACTTTACCCCATAAATATGAATCGATCATCACATCACCGATGATAAGGATGTTGAGATGATTGAATTCAGAAAAAAGTTTTTTGTAGTTTTCTTCTTTATGCATGAAGATGCAGTTTAAACCGCAACGGCGTAGTCAGCAATGGTTT
>JBLNAN010000161.1:0-3328 GCA_050259355.1 Syntrophothermus sp.
TCTCCGAAAATCGGTTATCACCTGCCCAACACGCTGGAAATTGCCGAGATTGACCTGATCCTCAGTAAAATTGACCTGAGTACACCGGAGGGGGAACGAAATAGGGCCATGCTGGAAACACTGTACAGCTGCGGATTACGGGTTTCGGAACTGATTGATGTAAGAATATCCTGCCTGTTTTTAAAAGAAGGGTTTCTTAAAGTCGTTGGCAAAGGCAATAAAGAAAGGATGGTACCCATCGGCAGCGTGGCCATTCATCAGATCACCAGCTATCTGAACCTTGTCAGAACGCATGTTCCGGTTAAGAAAGGCAATGAAGACATTCTTTTTCTGAACCGCCGTGGAAATAAACTCAGCCGGGTAATGGTTTTCAACATTATCAAAAGTCTGGCTGAAAAAGCGGGAATAATGAAAAAAATCAGTCCGCACACCTTCCGCCATTCTTTTGCAACGCATCTTGTTCAGGGAGGAGCCGATCTCCGGGCGGTGCAGGAAATGCTGGGACATGAATCCATTACCACCACCGAGATCTACACTCATCTGGACAGGGACTACCTGAGGAGCACCATTCTGCTGTTCCACCCGAGAGCCAGAAAAAAATAGTTCTACATTTGTATCTCAAAAGTTTATTCCAGATGAAAAATAAAGTTGTTGTGATCACCGGTGCCAGTTCGGGGATAGGTAAAGCCCTTGCCATTGAATGTGCTGCCCGTGGAGCCAAAGTGGTTATTTCGGCTAGAAATGGTGAGATGCTCCGCTCTATCAGTGAACACCTGGCGCATGCCGGAGCAGTTATTCTGCCGGTAACCGCCGATGTATCCGTTGAGGAAGATTGCAGAAATCTGATTGAGAAAACGGTGGCAAGTTATGGCAGGATCGATGTGATGATCAACAACGCCGGAATTTCAATGAGGGCATTGTTCGAGGAAGTGGACCTTGAGGTATTGAAAAAACTGATGAATACCAATTTCTGGGGTACCGTTTATTGCAGCAAATATGCATTACCTTACCTGCTGAAGACAAAAGGTTCACTGGTAGGAATTTCTTCCGTTGCAGGGTACAAGGGTTTACCCGGCAGGACGGGTTATTCAGCATCTAAATTCGCCATGCAGGGTTTTCTGGAAGTTATCAGGACAGAGAACCTGAAGAAAAATCTTCACGTCCTGGTGGCTTGTCCCGGCTTTACGGCATCCAATATCCGGAATGTAGCCCTGGCAAAGGACGGTAGCCAGCAGGGTGAAACGCCACTGGATGAAGGCAAATTAATGACTGCCGAAACAGTTGCCATCAAAGTGGCCGATGCCATTGAGCAAAGAAAAAGAGATCTCATTCTTACCTCGCAGGGAAAGATGACTGTTTTACTGAACAAATTTTTCCCTGCATTTATGGATAAGATGGTATACAACCACATGGCGAAAGAGCCCAATTCACCTTTTAAATAGTACGAATGACGGACAGGGATCTTTTTTTCCGGTACCTGGGTTTGCCATCGCGTCAGCCGTTAGGACTGGAAATCGTGAAGGCTGAAGGAATATGGCTGGAAGATAATCACGGGAAGAAATATCTTGATCTGGTTTCCGGAATTTCCGTCAGTAACATCGGTCACCGTCACCCGGCGGTTCTGAAAGCCATTCTGGATCAAACGGAGAAATACCTCTATTTATCGGTTTATGGCGAGATCATTCAGTCGCCCCAGGTACGTTTTGCGCAAAAACTGACAGAATTTCTTCCCGCTGGTTTAACCTCTGTTTATTTCGTCAATTCGGGCAGTGAGGCCATCGAGGGCGCAATGAAACTGGCCAAAAGGTATACCGGCAGGACGGAAATAATCTCGTTTCAAAATGCCTATCATGGCAGTACCCAGGGGGCATTGAGCATCCTGGGAAATGAGAACCTGAAAAATGCGTTCAGACCATTGTTACCGGGGAACAGGACCATCAGGTTCAACAATATTCCTGATCTTTCCTATATAACCTGCAAAACTGCCGCGGTAGTTACAGAAACCATCCAGGCAGAAGCGGGGATTATTCTTCCGGAAGATAATTACCTGGAAAAACTTTCTCAGAAGTGCAGGGAAACTGGAACCCTGCTGATCGTTGATGACATTCAGATGGGATTCGGAAGGACCGGGAAATTGTTTTCCTTTGAACATTTCGGAATCCGGCCCGACATTCTGGTTCTGGCAAAGGCTATGGGAGGCGGAATGCCCATCGGCGCTTTTATATCCTCTCCCGGGATCATGGATAAACTGACATTCGATCCTGAATTGGGTCATATCACAACATTCGGAGGTCATCCGGTAAGCTGTGCTGCCGGACTTGCCAGCCTTGAGGTTTTGACTTCAGGTGATTTACTTTTCCAGGTGGAGCAAAAGGGTGCATATATTGAATCGAAGCTGCAGCATCATCCGCAGATAAAACAAATCAGGCGAAAGGGAATGATGACAGGCATCGACCTGAAAGATCCGTCCAGGCGAAAATCATTATCAGAAGCATGTTTGAAAAACGGTATAATCATCGACTGGTTTTTGTTTCAGGATGCGACTTTCCGTATCGCCCCACCCCTGGTCATAAACAGGGAAGAACTGGAAACAGCTTGTAACCTGATGGTAAAAAGTTTAAACGAGATATGACCGTATTCCAGTTGTCTGAAGAGCCGGTATTTCCTGATGTACAATTTGCCGAGGAAGACGGTCTGATTGCAGTAGGCGGAGATCTGAGTCCCCAGAGGTTACTCAGTGCCTATTCCAATGGCATTTTTCCCTGGTATGCTGAGAATGATCCCATTCTATGGTGGTCACCTGATCCGAGATTTGTTCTCTTTCCTGAAAAATTTAAAACCACGCGCAGTTTCCGCTACCTTCTCCGTCAGAATATTTTTGAATTAAGAATTGACACCCAGTTTGAGCGTGTGATCCGGTTTTGCGGAGAGATTAAACGCAGCGACCAGACCGGCACCTGGATCACCGATGATATGAAAAATGCTTATATAAAACTCCATAAGCTGGGTTTTGCTCATTCTATTGAGACATACAGAGACGGTCACCTCGTGGGAGGGTTATATGGCGTTTCACTTGGAAAAATCTTTTTTGGTGAATCGATGTTCAGGTTGGTTTCAGATGCATCTAAATTCGCCTTGTATCACCTGGTAGAAAAGGCAAAAGAATTTGGTTTTCTGCTGATTGACTCGCAGATGGAAACCGATCATCTGAAAAAGGCAGGGGCAGAAATGATCCCGCGGGCCAGATATCTCCAGATTCTCGAGGAAGCGCTGAAGTATCAGACCCGCGGGGGCTCATGGCAGGAAAATCCATGAACCATTTCCTTAG
>JBLNAN010000162.1:0-3380 GCA_050259355.1 Syntrophothermus sp.
ACCGAGTTTCTCTCGGCGATAATGCGTGACGAGGATTATCTCCGTAACCGGATATCAACAGGGTATTGTGATGCAAACCTGGAAAGACTGGTTGGAATGGTCAATTCCGGAAAAAAGAGAATTCCGGATTTGCTTCCCGTCGCCGCTCACGTGATCACCGGAATGATGCCTGATGCGGGGGCGGAAGATGTCTGGCGGAAAACGGGTTTCTGGCGAAACAGGATCGAGTTTCAATTTTTACTGAATGATCAGAAATGGAATATCCCGGTTAGGAAAAATTATTCCTGTACGGAAATTCTGTTTGATAACGCCCGGCATACCCTCTGCCTGGCAGGTATGAAAAACCATTTTCTCCGTTTTTTTGTCGACGGGGAAAGCCATGCAGCCTGGGTTTCTGAGGAAAGATCAGGAAAAACGTTTATCACGATTGAAGGATATCATTTTGAAATTTTAAAAGATAATTATCTACCGGAAATAAAAATTACCGGAACCCTTGGCGATGACAAACATTCCGGGGAGATCATTTCTCCTATTCCGGGAAAAGTGATCAGGGTAAATATTGAAGAAGGTGAAGCAGTGGAGAGAGGACAAACCCTGATGATCATCGAAGCCATGAAGATGGAAAACCTGATTGTTGCCCCTGGGAAAGGGATTATTCGTAAGGTATATGTCAAAGTGAATGACCGGGTGGAATCGGCGTCAAAACTTCTGGATCTTGAAATAATGAACCCATAATCAATAACCCATGAACAAAGTAGTCAGAGATGCGATGGATGCGATCAGGGATATTCCTGATAATGCCACGATTATGTTCGGGGGATTCGGTTTGTGCGGAATTCCCGAAAATTGCATCAAGGCATTGGTACAGAAAGGCACGAGGGGTCTCACGTGTATATCCAATAATGCCGGTGTGGATGATTTCGGACTGGGCGTGCTACTGAAAAACCACCAGATGAAAAAGATGATGGCTTCTTACGTTGGCGAGAACAAAGAATTCGAGCGGCAGTTGCTCAGCGGGGAGCTTGAGGTGGAACTGATCCCGCAGGGTACTCTGGCAGAAAGGATCAGGGCAGGCGGTGCGGGTATTCCTGCATTTTTTGTCCCGGCCGGCTACGGAACGGAGGTACAAGGCGACAAAGAAGTACGTGAATTCAACGGGAAGATGTACCTGATGGAAATGGGTCTGACAGCCGATTATGCAGTTGTAAAAGCACTGAAAGGTGATACTTTCGGGAACCTGATTTTTAACAAAACTGCCAATAACTTCAATCAGGCCATGGCAACGGCCGGCAAGATCACGATTGCCGAGGTGGAAGAGCTGGTCCCATACGGCCAGCTGGATCCCAATCATATTCATACACCCGGGATCTTCGTCAACCGGATCTTCCAGGGCAGTAATTACGAGAAAAGAATTGAATTTATAACAACCAGAAAATCCTGATATGGCACTGGATAAAGACGGCATCGCAAAAAGAATTGCCCAGGAATTGCGTGATGGCTATTATGTGAACCTGGGTATTGGCATCCCCACGCTTACAGCCAATTACATCCCCGATGATATTGAGGTCATCCTGCAGTCGGAAAACGGCCTGCTGGGTATTGGTCCCTTTCCAACACCCGGTGAAGTCGATCCTGACCTGATCAATGCAGGAAAGCAAACGGTGACGGCACGACCGGGGGCTGCCTTTTTTGACTCTTCCACCAGTTTTGGGATGATCCGCGGAGGACACGTGGATCTCACGGTACTCGGGGCTTTTGAAGTTTCTGAAAGCGGGGACATCGCCAGCTGGAAGGTTCCGGGCAAACTGGTAAAGGGAATGGGTGGCGCTATGGATCTCGTTGCCGCGGCAAAATACATCATTGTTGCCATGAATCATACCGATAAAGATGGTAAATCGAAACTCTTAAAAAAATGCACCCTGCCGCTTACGGGGGTGAAATGCGTGAGACGGGTGGTGACGGATCTCGCGGTTATTGATATAACACCAAATGGTTTTAAACTTGTGGAAAGAGCACCGGGAGTAAGCGTGGAAGAGATCAGAAACGCCACCGAAGGTACACTCCTCGTTGAAGGTGATATTCCTGAAATGAAATTTTAAATTGATCCCCATGAATTATCCGAAGAAAGTAACAATAGGCGATATAACCGTCAGGGACGGTTTTCAGCATGAAGAAAAATTTATTCCTACCGAGGCAAAGGTCTGGCTGGCGGAGCAACTGATCCTGGCCGGATTCAAACATATCGAGGTGACCAACCTGGGAAATCCCCAGGGAATGCCACAGTTTAAAGATGCTGATACGGTTCTGAAAGATATCCGGAACAGTAAAAAAGTGGCGCATCTCCTGCCGGGGGTTTCCATAACGGCTATAACCATCCGCGAAAAAGCCATCGAAAGAGCGATCCAGGCCAGAAAAGAAGGATGCGGTCCCGACAGGATATTACTCATGGTTTCCACCAGCGAGTCGCATCACCGCAAAAATTCAGGCATCAGTCTTGACGAATACTGGAAAATGGCTGAGAAATGGGTGCCCATGGCCCGGGAGGCCGGGTTGAAGGTCAATGGCACGGTAAGCACCATCTGGGGTTGTCCCATTGAAGGACCAACGGAAATGCCGAAAGCAATTGAATTTACCCGTCGCTGGCTGGATATTGGCGTGAATGATGTTGAACATGCTGATCATGATGGTTCGGCGAGCCCGGACCGGGTTTACAAGTATTACTCCATGCTGCTGGATTCAGGAGTAAGGGTGGAAAAACAAATAGTACATTTTCATACGACCCGGGGTTGGGGTCTCGCGAACGTACTTGCCGCTTTGCAGGCCGGAATGGTTAATTATGAATCCACGATGGGCGGAATCGGTGGGCAACCGGCGAATTTCGTCAGCGGTGTACCGGTAGCCGGCACGGGCAGCTATTATTACAGGGATCCTAACATCACGGGCCTTGTCGCAACTGAAGACCTTGTTGTGATGATGGACGAAATGGGCATTGATGTAGGAGTTGACGTGGATAAAGTACTGGAAATCGGGGAAATGGTGGAAAAGATTGTAGGAAGAAGATTACGTTCAGAAGCGATCAAGAATGGAAGGATACCCAAAACATTGACAGGAAGGAAATAAAATGATAACACTTATTGAATCAGCCAGGGAGGCCATGCAGGGATTTTCAAGGATTATCCCCACGAATGAAAAAATACAATACCTGCGATTGCTCATGAATGCCGGTTTCGATATCCTTGATGCCGGAAGCATCGTTTCGCCAAAATTTGTCCCCCAGATGGCCGACACGCTGGAGGTGATAAATGGTTTGGAAATGAATAAAAAGACCAGGATCATGGTTCTTGCAGCGAGCCTGAGAGGAGCCGAATCTGCAGTCGCCA
>JBLNAN010000163.1:0-4994 GCA_050259355.1 Syntrophothermus sp.
ACTTTCTTTGTCTGAATAAGCAAATGAACAGATAAGGCAAGATTCATTGTCCTGATTCTGATTTCTTCGTTAAACTCCATGTTTTTTTTAGCTTAATCGGTTGAAATCAAAAAAGGTGAAAGTAAAAGTGAAAAAAAATTGAGTCTGGAGTCTGGAGTGCGGAGTCTGGAGTCTGGAGTCTGGAGTGCGGAGTTTGGAGTGTGGAGTCTGGAGTCTGGAGTGCGGAGTCTGGAACTTTTAAAAACCCTGACCAATACCTACATATATCCCGTAATCCTTTCTTCCTTTTGTGAAATCAAGTTTCAGGCGGATGTTGCGGTAAGGGATTATATTTACATAAAAACGCATCCCGGTAAAGTGTAACCAGACCGATTGGCCGAAAACATCATAGGAAGGAAAAACTTTTCCTGTTCCGACATAGCCGCTGATTGCTATGAATTTCCAGAGATCGTATCGAAATTCTGTCTGAACGGTGGTTTCCGAGTAATCTACATATTTCCCGGCAGTATATCCTTTTGCATTATCGGCCACTCCGTAATTGGCATAAATCCGGTAAGGCAGATTGCCCCATCCGGCCTGAAAAAAGAAGGTCCAGGCAAGGGTCAGCCTTTTGCTTTGCGGCAAAAGACAATGATACCCGTTTACCTGGCCGGTTATGACCGAATAATCCTTGGAAAAAAACAAAAATTTATTTGAAAACTGCAGTGTTAAATTGGCATAATATCCTTTGGTTGACCAAAAAATATTATCGCGGTTATCCCACACGAAAGAAGGCACCAAAACAGTTTGAATGAGTTTCCCGGCGGATGGATTCGTGGCATATAATATTGAATTGCTGATTGAATCTGTACCCACCAGATTACTGATTGAATAACTCAGTTCAAACCCGCCATAGAAACCCTTGTAGATTTTTCTGAAGATTAATCCGGAGAACATAAATTGTTGTTGATGGATCCACACGAAATTTGCCTTATTGTTATT
Organism: Syntrophothermus sp.; assembly: GCA_050259355.1. Classification (GTDB taxonomy): domain Bacteria; phylum Bacteroidota; class Bacteroidia; order Bacteroidales; family FEN-979; genus FEN-979. The sequence continues at coordinate 982 of JBLNAN010000163.1, forward strand.
GATGATGACCGTATCGCGTCCTATCCCGAAATATCTTAGTTGAAAATCACCAATTCCAATTGTACCAAAAGCCCGCCACTTATTTTCATTCCAGTACAAGCTTTGTTTGATGGCGGTGGCCCAGCTCCCGTGCAGGTCAAAGTAAAGAAGCAGAGCAGATGAGGAAGGCGGTGAAAGCGTATCGGATTTTTTCAGGTTATACACCACCATGGGAAGAACAGCAAATCCCAGTTTTTCCGTCGTGCCGAATACCGGTCCCGGTACAACGGCAAAGTTGATGTCTTTTTTAATTCTCTTGATCGCTTTCTCAACAAAGATGATACTATCATTTTTTACCAGGTTTTGTGACATGACTGAAATGCAAAAAAACAACAGCAACATTATGATTACACCTTTTTTCATATCGATAAAACCACGCAACTGACAGGCTGATACAAATATGAATATACTGATTTTTTGCTATCACGACAAGCCAATTTCATGGTCCCTACACTCACACGCCGGATCATGTATGGCATTAGATGCTCGCTACCTTGCATTTGGCATAGGGTCCTGATATTTGGATTTTGGAACAATCTTGTTATATTTGTTTTCCCATCCCAATTTGAACTTACATGAAAATAATCCAACTCAATGAATCGGAGATTGAACAAATCATCTCATTTTATGAGCAATTGATAAGGGAACTGGATTCCTACGAGGCCGTGCTTCACTCAAGTCTTGGCCGTATCCACGAGCAAAACGATCAGGAGCCGGTTTCCCCGGAACCTGCTATGAAACTGGTCGACATTCCTGTTATTCCAGAAAAAAAAATAAATCCTGAACCAGAAAAAGAGAAATTTCTGCTGAAACAGGAGAACCGGGATTTGGTTTTACCAAAATCGAAAAAGAAAAAGGAAAAAAGACTGCCAAAAGGTATGATCATCATGCCCTATCTTGGTAAAAATAAAAAAATAAGGCTGGACGAATATGGAATGCCATATTATGAAAAAAACCCGGACCAGGAATTTTGACGTGAAAATTATATAATGATTTTTTGAATATTAAAAGATTTTATATCTTGGCCTGATAATTTCCTAACATCATTATATGTATTCATCTATCTGCCGCCTTGTATTAATGTTGCTGATACTCCCGGTTTCTGATGCTTTGATGGCACAGCCATATCAACCTTTTCCGAGATCAAAAGTCCAGAACCAGACCATTTTCGTAAGAGAAACCCGGTCAAAGGAATTTTCCCCTTTAAAACGTGACGTCAGGGTAAAGATTGTTACCAAAAACCATCAGCACATCGATGGCAGGATCAAACGGGTGAAAAACGATACGATTTTTTTCCAGAATCAAACAATACTTGCTTCGGATATTGATTCCGTCGTGATCGATCAGGGAATCAAGGGAAGAAGGCTGGTATATGTTTCGGGTTCGGATCATTACCAGATTGAGATTCCTCCGCCTGAAACAAATAAAAACATTTTCCTTCAGCACAAATATGCAGGAGATATCAATAAAGAGGCAAAACGGGATGCCAACCAGTATCTCGATGAAACGCAGGCACCGCTTGAAAAGGCAAATTTTGTGAAGCTGAACATCGCAAAAATTTTCCACCTGGAACTGGCGCTGGCTTACGAGCGAAGATTATTGCCCAAATTATCATGGGAGACCGAAATCAGTGGCATCGTGGGCATTCCTGATGCAGATGCCTATTATAATCCGCCTTACAGGCCGTTTTACAATTATGATGGCTTTTCAATAACCACCTATCCGAAATGGTACATTATCAACAAGCGGAGCTACTGCAGTTTCGTGCTCATGTACCGTTACCTGCAGTTTTACCAGGTACGCTCGGCATGGCCCGATAAAAATGATTATGGCGTTCTCCAGGATCAGTTCAGGAATGATCTTGCTTTAAGTATCCGCATCGGCAACCAGCGTCGCTACGGTTCCTTCGTACTGGACTGGTACGTGGGAGGAGGACTGAAAATCATGAACATCCACGAACTGGCTTATGCAGGATACATGTACCACGACTCAGGACAATTGCACTATTACAATGAAGACCATTCACCGGTTACCCGTGACTGGACCCTGCTGGGCCCGGTGTTCAACGCGGGACTTAAAATGGGATTTGGTTTTTAAATAACCTAATTACCTAATTACCTAATTACCTAATTACCTAATTACCAACTTCTCCCTTTCTACGCCCTTGTCAGTATAAACATTGACAAGATACATCCCGGAAGGCAGATCCTTCACATTTATGGTACCTCCGGAAACAGCATGCAGATCTTTCACGATCCTGCCGTTCAAGTTGATGATCTCGACGTGATTGATTGTGCAATCCTTGTTTGTTTTCAGAATAAAATAATCTTCCGCAGGGTTGGGATAGAGCGAAAAAACATGGTTGTTCTGCTTTTCTGCGGGCACCGAAGTTATGACTCCGCCTTCATTAAAGACGGCAATGCCCCCGTAATACATGGCAATCCATTTATTCCCGGCATGATCCACGGCAACTGAATACAAATAGCAGTCGGGAAGCCCCGAATTATATTCATACCAGGAGGTAAAAGAGGTACCGTCAAATTTCGATACTGCCGCAATGTAGGAGATTGTCCAGGTATTTCCCTGATCATCAAAGTCGATGGCATCCACCCCCCCGAAAGGCATTCCGCCGGTGCCACAGGAGTAGGTCGTCCAGGTGGTACCATCGAATTTTTGCATGGCTCCCCCACCTCCGCCTATCCATACCACATTATTATCATCAACCGCAATGGAACCAATTGACGAAAAAACAAATCCTGAATTGGTTGTATTGTATGTGGTCCAGTTGGTTCCGTCAAATTTTGATATCCCGTTGTTGTACGTCCCGACCCATACATTATTATTGCCATCAATGGCCAGTGAAATTACCCATTCGTCGGGAATGGGCGAATTGGAAGGGGTATAGGTTGTCCACGTGGTTCCGTCGAACCGGGCCATTCCGTGGCTACGGGTTCCGATCCATTTCACCCCATTGGCATCAATGGCAATGGAAGAAACATAATCGTCGGGAATCCCGCTGTTTCCGGTGTTATACCTGTGCCAGACAGAACCGTCAAAACTGACAATGCCGTTGGAGGTGGTCCCAAGCCATTTGGTACCATTGCTTTCAACGGCAATGGAAACAATATTATTTTCGGGTAATCCTGAATTCTCATGGGTGTAATTCGTCCAGCTGGTTCCGTCATACATGTCCAGGCCGTAGAAATTTCCTACCCAGACTTTCTGGTCGCCTTCAAAGGCAATACATTGCGCGTGTTCGCTGATCAGTCCATTCGTCTGGGGATGATAGGTGGTAAACGTGGTGTTATCATATTTCGACAGACCATCAAATTCGGATCCTGCCCATACATTTCCGCCATTGTCAACGAGGATGGTCCTCATGTCATCTCCGCAGAGACCTGAATTGTATTTTTCATAGTTGGTAAAATTGTTTCCCACCATTTTGCAAATCCCGTAGGTCTCCATGGCGATCCAGCGGTTTCCGGATGCATCCATCGCGATATCGGTCATACGATTGTCGGGAAGATTCGAGTTGTATTTATCCCACCAGGTCCATGCCGATCCATCGTATTTTCCCATCCCATAATCATGACCCGTTGCCCAGATCTCGCTGCCGCTGGCTGCCAGTACACTGGTGATAAATGTATCCGTACCGCCTGGCCGGGTAAACGAGGTTCCATCAAATTTTAACAGTCCTTTATCCCATGATCCTATCCAGAGGTTATTGCCGTTATCGGAATCGATACACGTGAGGCCATTGGAAGCAATCCCGGAATTGGACGTATTGTAAACAGTCCAGGTGGTCCCGTCAAATTTAACCAGACCCGAATTGGATATTGTCATCCACTTGTTCCCGTTCTGATCGATGGTGATGCCGGAAATGGTTGGCCCGGGCAGGGGTGAATTGTGGGGGTTATAGTTTGTAAAGGAAGTCCCGTCAAACCTGGAAAGACCGCCCCATCGGGTCCCGATCC
>JBLNAN010000164.1:0-7123 GCA_050259355.1 Syntrophothermus sp.
GTCCAGTTATAATTTGTTGCAGCAGCAACTTCATCAACACCGAAATTCAGGGTAGATCCTGCACATGCACCATTGGGGCCATTGATGGCCGCCGGAGATGCGGGTGCGCTAACCAGCGTTACCGCGAGGAGTGAGGGACTGCTGTTTCCGCACTCATTTCCGGCAATAACAGAAACGTCGCCAGCAGTAGTGCCCCAGTCAACCGTTACGGCGTTGGTACCCTGTCCGGTGGTGATGCTTGCACCTGCAGGAACCGACCATTGATACGTAGTTGCACCGGTTACCGTTCCCACGGTATAATTTGCAACGGAATCAGCACATACCTGCTGTGAACCGGTAATAGCGCCGGGGTCAGCCGGAACCGTATTCACCGTAATATAAACACTATCGGTAGTAACATGTGTTGCGTTATCGTTAACCACTACTTTGTACCAGGTACTGGCGGTGGGTGTTGCAACAGGATTGGCAATGGTTGCATTGCTCAGACCCGCCGAGGGCGTCCAGGCATAAGTAAAAGGAGAAGTACCGCCCATCACGCCTGCATTGAGCTGAGAGCTTCCGCCCGTACAGATGCTGGAGGGTGATGCAGTTGCTTCCACAACGAATGCATTGCCTGCCATAACCCTGATCAGGACAGACCTTGAATGAACCGGTGTGCCGTTGGGCCCGGAAGCTTTGAGAACACAAGTATAATTGGCAGCAGGTACTGACCCGTTCAGTTTGATGGTAACAGGTTTTGAACCGGGAAAGGTAGTCAGTTTATCACCCTGTCTGAAGAAAAACTCGATGCTGCCCGCAGTTGGAACCGGGGTTACCGTTCCGGTGAATACCACGGTGTCCGTGTATAATTTCACACCGGGAATACTGATATTAACGATGGTACTGTCAAGCGGGGTGTACAACGTATCGTTTACCTTGTCAATTGACATTGCAAAATCCGGGAAATAGGAAACAACGCTCATGAAAGAACCCTGCCGGAAGTCGGTCCAGTTGGCCATTCCCACCTTGCGGTTGGAGATGACGCCATTGTAGTCGCCCTGGTATCTGGGCGTACCGCCACCACCGCAGGTCGGACAATCAATCTTCATTTTGGCATTGGAAAGGCACTGGTTGGGTGCATAGGTAACACCACCGTCATCGGAATAAGTTGCATAGATCATGGCACTGTCGCTCGTGGGACAATCGCGTGTATCCATCCACTGAACATACAATCTTCCCGTTTCCTTGTCGCACCAAGTTGCCGGGTGCCACTGGTGATGCGTGGTGGGACTGGTATCGTCATTTATTCTTTTTGCTGTCGACCAGGTGGTCCCGCCGTCATCTGAAAAACGTGACCAAACATCGGGCTTGTTACCGGATCCGGGGGGGTCGTTGGTTGCATAGATCAGGTGCAGTCTTCCCCTGTGAGGACCATAGCTGTTATCAGCGGTAATGAAAGGGTAAGGACGGGTTCTCATGCCCTGAACAGAATTTCTGTTGCTGACCACGGTTCCCACGTAACCTGAAAAGTTTTGAGCAGACATCTGTGTAAAGGTGGCACCGCCGTCAAGTGACCTGTAAAAGGTATAGGTTGAGGCAAAGGAACTACCTGAATTGGTTACCACGTAGACAGAACCACCCTGGACATTTCCGGCAGGACCGACACAAACCATCATACCGGGAAGGCTCTGGGTCGGGGGAGCAAAGGTGCTGGTGAAGGTAGCTCCATGATCGGTGCTGCGGGCAAAATTACCTGCACTGTTGTTGGTCATCGTGGTATACACGTAATTGGCATATGGACCGCTGGTCTGGTCACAGGCAATCCAGTTCTTGTCATTACCTGCAATGGCCGTAACACTGGTTCCCCAGGTTGCACCACCGTCACTTGATTTTATTACCTTGCAACCGGCGATATTGGTTCCATACATGTTTTCATAAAAAAGATTCCCCAAACTGTCATAGGCTACAACGGGGTCTCCCTGCATGCTTGCACCAAAATTGGGCGCTGAGGTTACCCAGTCGATACCATTGAGGGTACGATGTGCCGAGTTGGTATTATAAGCGGTGAAAAACCAGGTAGGCGTTGCCGGGTTAGCAGCAATGTTCCCTTCACCGAAATCGGTACCAACATTGAAATTATCCCAGTTGTTGATCGTGATGACACTCCCAAGGGGCGCATCGGTCTGAACCGGGTTATTGAGCCTTCCCTGCCTGACCGACAAGGGAATCTGATCCAGGTTAGGATCATCTGTTTGCGCGACGACCTGCGTTACCGCTGCCATCGGAAGAAGAAGAGAAAAGAACAGGAGTCTTGATCTTCTTACCAAAGTAGATAACTTCATGCTTTTAAGGATAAGTGAATGAAAATTAAAGTACAAACATATAAATTTTTATGCATAGATTGTTAAAAGACTTTTATTTATGCCCTGTTTTGCAAAAAAGTTTATTCTTTTTACCTTTAGATGGGGATTTTGATATTAGTTGCCTGTAACCGGAACAGAAACCATACGTCATATCAGCAATGAAATACCAGGAAGATATCTTTTACATTGAAAAGGTGCTTGAAGGAGATGTCTCCTCGTATGAAATGCTGGTCAGAAAGCATAAAAACCTGGTGTTCTCGATCGTGTTCAGGATCCTGAACAGTAGGGAAGACGCTGAAGAGATCGCGCAGGATGTTTTCCTGAAAGTATACCAGTCGCTGAATACATTCAAGAAAGAATCAAAATTCTCGACTTGGCTTTACAGGGTTGCCTACAACGCGGCCATCTCCAGGACCAGAAAAAAGAGAATTGAAATGGTCGGGATCGAAGACAATATGGTTGATAATTATACTACGGATGAGATCCATCAGAATACAAGTCACCTGGATGAAAACGACCGGCAGGTGATACTGGAAAGAGCGTTGAAAAAGTTACCGGAGGAAGATAATCTTCTGTTAACTTTGTTTTATAAAAATGAAAATTCTATTGAAGATATAAGTTACATCACCGGAATGACTGAATCCAACGTGAAGGTACGGCTTCACCGGATCCGTAAAAAACTTTATGACGAAATGCAGGAGATGATGAAGGTGATTTAAAAATTGATGGTATGGAAACGGATGATTTTTTAAAAGATGATTTTCTGAAGGAATTCATGAAAAGACTCCCGGAGGATGCTCCTTCGGATGAATTTGTTGGCAAGGTGATGCGGGAGATTATCCCGGCTCCCCAAACCGAATCCCTGAAAATATCATGGAGCTCCATCCTGAAATCGGCATGGCCTTTTGTACTGATCACAAGTGCCGTTATCCTGTTTTTGTTTACCTCGGATCTTCCCTTTGGTGATGCCCTTCCCGGCAAGGGATTTTTCACGATTTACCTGGCTCCTTATCTTGATATTTTTACCGGCAGTTTCAGGGCACTTTTCGAAAAAGCAGGCAACCTGACGCTTCCGCTCATGATCGCGGTTGCGGCTATCTTGTTTTTCTCCGTCGACAAAATCCTTACAGTTAAAAGGATATCGCACCAACCAACCCCCTGATGATTCCAGGTGAAATCAGCGAAGCCATCACGAAATCGGGAAAGGAACAAATTTCTCCCTCTTTCACCATTTTATCGGCTGAATCTCTTCCCGGGGGTTGTATCAACCAGGTGCACAGGATCAGTACCTCCGGGGGCGACTTCTGCGTGAAATTCAACAACCGGCACACATTCCCAAACCTGTTTGAATGCGAGGCCGCGGGTCTTGGCCTGTTGAAAAATACAGAGGTAATCAAGGTTCCCGAAGTCATTTTTACGGGTACCGCGGGTGATTATTCTTTCATTCTCCTGGAATTTATCGCCGCGGGAAGAAAAAGAGATGATCTGATGGAAGACTTTGGCAGGTCGCTGGCCCTGCTGCACCTGAATTCAGAAGATTATTTCGGACTGGATCATGACAACTATATGGGGTCGTTGCAACAGAGCAACGAGCAGCATGACGACTGGATCTCTTTTTTTATCGACGAAAGAATTGAAAGGCAGGTGAACCTTGCCCATTCAAAAAAGCTGCTGACCAATGGCCATATTTCGGGATTCAGTAAGCTCTGTTACAAACTTCCCTCATTGCTTTGCAACGAACCTCCCGCCCTTCTTCACGGAGATCTCTGGAATGGAAATTATATGATTTCGGAAGAAGGCAAAGCGGCGCTGATCGATCCGGCCGTGTACTATGGGAACCGGGAAGCTGATCTTGCAATGACCCAGCTCTTCGGCGGTTTTGACAATGACTTTTACGAAAGCTATAATGAAACCTATCCCTTGATCAGTGGCTGGAAGGAACGGATCCTGATTTATCAGCTCTATCCTTTACTGATCCATCTGAATTTGTTCGGCAGAAGCTATCTCGGACAGATCGAGGATGTTCTTGAGAAATTTTTGTAGCACCCTGACTCAGGAGGCAGACTGCCTTTCCTGCCATAATTCTTTGAAACTCTTTTCGGCAAATTTTGGCAGGGTCCTTCTTTTACCCCAGGCCTTGGAAAAGAAAATCTTCATAAAACGGTTCTTGGTCTTGTGACCGGTCTTGTCAATCATCCACCGGTGCAGCATCACCATCCGCCAGCCTTTCATTACGGTTTTCCATGGCGACTTGATGAAACCTCTCTTCACTGCTTCGTTGCGGTTGTGCAGCAACAATTCGTGCAAGGGGATTTTAACGGGACAAACTTCGGTACATTTTCCGCACAGGGAAGATGCATAGCTTAAATGATTGTATTCGCGGAAACCGTTGTAATGCGGGGATATCACCGACCCGATAGGCCCGGAGTAGACCACGCCGTAGGAATATCCTCCGATGCTGCGGTAAATCGGGCACCCGTTGAGACAGGCGCCGCAGCGGATACAGGAAAGTCCCTGGCGTTGTTCCTTTAAGCCCAGTACTTCCGTTCGGCCGTTATCAATAAGGATGACGTACATTTCATCAGGACCGTCGATTTCTTTTCCTTTCCGGGGTCCGAACAGGATGTTGTTGTAGGCGGTGATGTTTTGTCCTGTGCCATGGGTGGCAAGCAGTGGAAGAAACAGGTCAAGATCATACAGGGAAGGCAGGATCTTTTCGATACCTACCACGGCAATATGGATTTTGGGAAAGGCAAACGAAAGCAGACCGTTCCCCTCGTTTTCAACCAGAACAACTGCCCCGGCATCGGCAATCAGAAAGTTTCCTCCCGTGATGCCCACATCGGCCCGTACGAATTTTTCACGAAGATGGGCCCTTACCCAATGGGCTATATCTTCCGGCGTACTGTCGGCAGGCAATCCGAATTTTTCGTGAAAAAGTTTTGAAACATCCTCCTTCGACTTGTGCATGGCCGGCGTGAGGATATGATAAGGCTTTTCACCTGCCACCTGAACGATGAATTCTCCAAGATCGGTTTCCAGAACTTCTTTCTTGTTCTTGATCAGCATTTCGTTGATTTCCAGCTCTTCCGAAAGCATTGTCTTTTGCTTCACGATCAGCTGCGCCTTGGATTTTTTGATGATCGAAAGGATCTCTTTCTGGGCTTCTTTTTCTGTGGGAGCCCAGATTACCTTGCCACCGTTTCTTTCAAAATTCTTTTCAAACTCCACCAGATAGCGGTCAAGCTGGTTGATTGCCTTATGCTTCCTGTTGGCAGCTTTTTTCCGGGCATATTCAAGGTCGCAGAACTGGACTTTTCCTTTCTTCACCTGTTCATCATACCTTCCGATGTTGAAATTCAAACGACGCCTGTGTTCAGGATCGAAAGCTTTAACTTCGGAATCAGCCAGGAATTTATCCAGTGCGTTCGACATATAAAATTATTTAAAGTTCTCGTGGAATAATTTTTTCAACCCTTCCCGCGTGTCTTCCCCCTTCAAAACCCGTGGAAAAGAAGATCTTCACGAATTCTATGGCTTCTTCAGGTGTAATGAATCTTGCAGGAAGCGCAAGAATATTGGCATCATTGTGCTGACGGGCCAGTTTTACCACCTCCGCGTTCCAGCACAGCGCTGCTCTGACATGCGCATACTTGTTGGCAACCATGGAAACCCCGTTGCCGCTTCCGCAGATAATGATACCCATTGAGTATCTTCCTTCATTAATGGCTTTCGCAACAGGATGAATAAAATCGGGATAGTCGACACTTGCTTCAGAAAAGGTACCTTTGTCATCAAAATGATAACCTTCCTTCCCAAGTTTTTCAATGAGATATTGCTTTAAAAAATATCCTGCATGATCACATCCAATGGGGATGGAACCGGAAAAATCAAACATTGTTAATAAATTTATCAGCAAAAGTAATCATAAATTGATGAAAATGAAGGCCCAATAAAAATAAGGTTGTAAATATGTTCCTGATCTTCAGCTTCATAAAATTTTCACACAGCCATTGTTAATATCTCAGTAACTTTGTTACAAAATTGTTGAAAAAAGGAGTCATCCGGTCAGGATGAATTTTTCAGCCGTCGTTTCCAGCCTAACAGGAAAAAAACTCATTATTTTTCAACATAGCCCGGGGGTGATTCTGAAGGGTTATTTTTTAACATTCAATATTATTAATAGAATGTTGAAAACTATGAAAAACATGAAGTATCAGTGAAATAGAAGTTGATAAAAGTCGTTTTAGTGTTAGTTAAAACCCGGTAAATTCAAATCCAAAAAAAAAGGAAAGAAAAAATCAACAGTACTAACATCTATTATAATAAATAAAGATATTTTTAAAAAAGATTATTATTAATTATGTCAGGTTCACAGGGGAGGATAATTGAAGAGATCAATGAGCTGAAAAAACAAAAAAATGCTGTTTTGCTGGCTCATTATTACCAGGTGCCCGAGATCCAGGATATTGCCGACTTCGTAGGCGACAGTCTCGCGCTGGCGCAGCATGCCTATTCAACAAATGCCAGCATGATTGTGTTTGCCGGCGTTCATTTCATGGCCGAAACCGCAAAGATTTTAAATCCGGGAAAAAAAGTTCTCCTGCCTGATCTGGAAGCCGGCTGTTCGCTGGCAGATTCCTGTCCGCCCGATCAGTTCGCGGCTTTCAAAGCGAAATATCCTGATCATATCGTCATATCCTATATCAATTGTTCCGCGGCCATCAAGGCCATGTCCGACGTGATTTGTACTTCAGGAAACGCCGTTAAGATTGTTGAAT
>JBLNAN010000165.1:0-3606 GCA_050259355.1 Syntrophothermus sp.
GGATTTTCTCTGGTAAAATCAAAAACTGGAAAGAGGTAGGGGGTCAGGATGCTGAAATCAAACTCTACGGACGCGAAAACTCTTCAGGAACCTATGTTTTCTTTAAAGATAATGTAGTAAAAGGCGATTATGCGCCGAGCACCCAAACACTGCCGGGAACTGCTGCAGTGGTCAACGCGGTGAAAAATGATAAAAGAGGTATTGGCTACGGAGGCGCAGCATACGCAAAAGGAGTGAAACATTGTCTTGTGAAGAAGGATGATAAATCAACCGCTTATGAACCTACCCCCGAAAACATAAAAAGTGGTACGTATCCCATCACCCGTTATTTGTATATGTATCTTACCAACAGGCCAACGGGCGAGATCAAAAGTTATATCGACTGGATTCTTAGTCCTGAAGGACAAAAATTAGTTTCACAAGTAGGATATTTTCCGGTAAAATAGTTTTTATAACGTTCAGGTAATTAATTTAGATGTTACATTGAAGTCACTGGCTCAACCATCTGGTGACTTCATTCTTAAAATCCAACATTTGATTTCTTCAGAAAATACAAATAAAAATCAGGGATTTACGGCCGGTACGCTGAGAAAAAAGATCCGGCCATCTGAATTCATTGCTGAGAAATTTATCACCGGAATTGCAATTTTATCCATCGCGGTGATCGTGCTGATCTTCGTTTTTGTGTTCAGGGAAGCCATTCCGATATTTAAACATGCCGGCCAGCATGCTCCTGCATCTTCTTCGGTTACCACCAGCTCACCAGAGCGTTATGGTGAAGAAACCACGACGGCAAAACCCGAACAGTACGGGGTCAGTACAGAAACCCAGAATGAGCGGATGCAACCTGAACGGTACGGGGTCGATGAAGGGCAACAGAAACCGGAAAGGTACCGCGTGACCGAAGATTCCGCGATCAGTTCCAGCGAGATCCCGGCTACGGACTATCTGTCAGGCTCCGGAAATGAAGAATCTGCATGGAAAACTTTACCCGGCCAGGAGTGGCTGCCGGTTTCAGACCGGCCAAGATACGGTTTGCAACCGCTGATCATCGGAACCCTCAAGATCACCCTGATTTCTATTTTTATTGCCGCTCCGCTCGCGATCCTGGCAGCCCTGTTCTCCGCAGCTTTTGCGCCGCGGTGGATGAGGGAAATCGTAAAACCGGCCATCGAGCTTTTAGCAGGATTTCCTTCGGTGGTGATCGGCTTTTTCGCGCTAATGGTCATGGCTTCTTTCTTTCAGAATGTATTTGGTTATGAAACCAGGCTGAACGCGTTCGTGGGAGGTGTTGCCATGGCACTGGCTGCAATTCCTATCATTTTCACCATCAGCGAAGATATGATGACTGCCGTGCCATCTACCTACAAAGAAGCCAGTCTCGCGCTGGGTGCCTCCAAGTGGCAGACTGCATTTTTCGTCACGCTACCGGCGGCGACACCGGGGATTTTTGCAGCGGTTTTACTTGGAATAGGAAGGATTTTCGGTGAAACGATGATTGCTCTCATGGCAACAGGAAATGCAGCCATGATGGGCCTTAACCCATTCGAATCCGTGCGAACGCTTGCCGCGACCATAGGAGCGGAGATGGCTGAAGTGGTTTTCGGTGATACCCATTACAACGTCCTTTTCCTGATCGGGGCCCTGCTGTTTGTTTTTACATTCGCGATCAATGCCGTCGCTGAATTCTATATCAAGGGAAAATTAATCAGAAGATTCCAGGGGAGGAAGGCATGAACAAGATTAAGAGAAACCTGACGGGTGCAATAATGGAAGGTTTGACCGGGCTCTCGGTAGTCGCGATCATTGCCACCATCCTCATCATTCTCACCGTTATCATCATCGGGGGAAAGGACATACTTTCATGGAAATTCCTGACTTCTTTTCCTGAGGATGGAATGACAAAAGGAGGAATTTTCCCTGCCATTTTCGGTACCGCGCTCATGGTGCTCATCATGTCGGTTGCTGCAGTTCCCTTCGGAACAATAACCGCCATCTATCTTACTGAATATGCCAGAGATAATTCTGTACTGGCCAAAATGGTCCAGTTTGCCATCCGTACCCTGGCGATGGTGCCGTCTATTATTTTCGGCTTGTTCGGACTGGGGTTTTTTATCAAATTCGTGGGTGGTGGAATGGATTCAGTGTTTCTGGGCGGACAACTGAAATGGGCCCAGCCCAATATCCTTTGGGCCAGCCTGACCATGGGTTTGCTTACTTTACCGGTGATCATTGTATCGGTGGAGGAAAGCATGAAAACCGTTCCTCGTGATTTGCGGGAAGCAAGTCTCGCCCTTGGAGCCACAAAATGGCAAACCATCCGGAAAGTGGTATTGCCGGGAGCACGTTCCGGGATCCTGACAGGCACAATCCTGGCGGTATCCAGAGGTGCAGGTGAAGTTGCCCCGATTCTTTTCACAGGAGCGGCTTATTACCTGGCGACTTTGCCGCATTCACTGAGCGATCAGTTCATGTCGCTCGGATATCATATTTATATTATGTCGACCCAGTCGGCAAATGTTGATCAAACGCTGCCGATACAGTTTGCCACGACGCTTGTATTGCTTTCACTTACTTTTTTACTCAATCTTGTAGCGGTGATCATCCGCGCAAGACTCAGAAAAAATAATTAGCCTTCAGATAAATAATGAAAGAAATAAAAATAAAAACGCGGGATCTGACATTGTTTTATGGGTCGAAAATGGCCCTCAATTCCATCAATGTGGACATCCCGGCACAACAGGTAACTGCCTTGATCGGACCCTCGGGTTGTGGAAAATCAACCTTCCTGCGAACGCTTAACCGGATGAATGACCTGATCCCGGGCGTAAAAATTTCAGGAGAGATACTGATTGACAATTTTAACATCTATGATAAAAATGTGGATTCGGTGAACCTCCGGAAGAAAGTTGGAATGGTATTTCAGAAATCCAATCCCTTCGCCAAATCCATATACGAAAATGTGGCCTACGGACCTAAAATCAACGGGACAGGTAATAAAAAGGAACTGGAGGAAATTGTTGAAACCTCTCTAAGGTGGGCAGCCATATGGGACGAGGTTAAAGACCGGCTGCATGATTCTGCTTTGGGTTTATCAGGAGGACAGCAGCAACGGTTGTGCATTGCCCGCACCCTGGCCGTTAATCCGGAAGTTGTGCTCATGGATGAGCCTGCAAGCGCGCTTGATCCTATTTCGACGGGGAAAATAGAAGAACTGATCTTTCAGCTGAAAGAACAATATACCATCATCATCGTTACTCATAATATGCAGCAGGCAGCAAGGGTAAGCGATTACACTGCATTTTTTTACATGGGCGAACTCGTGGAAATGGGCAGAACCAAAAAGATATTCACCAAACCCGACAAGCAGCATACCGAGGAATATATTACAGGAAGATTTGGATAAAAGTAGTCCTTTCTGAAAACAAGAATCAAACTCCTAATCAAATATTTTAAAATGGAACGTCATTTTGAACAGGAACTGGAAAAACTCAACAAAAGGGTTTTGAAAATGGGAAACCTTGTTTCCGACCAGGTTTCGCAAAGTCTGGAGGCATTGCTTACCGGCAACACCAGTCTGGCAAAAAAAATAATTGAATCCGATGA
>JBLNAN010000166.1:0-3495 GCA_050259355.1 Syntrophothermus sp.
ATACGTTGGGATCCGTCACATTCAGCGAATCGCCTGAAAAATAATCGTACCAGGTACCGGTATTTTGAAAAGCCGGATCAACATACATTGCATTTACATCAAAATTACCCGCGATAGTGACTTTCATGTCCGGTCCATTGAGATGGATCGTTTTGGCCGGAGAGGAGGCATTGATGGAGAAATCACCCGTGCTGAACACAGGTTCTGTTTTCTTCAGATGGATCAGTGCTGAAACGGTATTATAAAGGTACTTCCGTTTCCAGTCATCGAGGTAGTCCCAGCGCGGAGGTTTGGGAGCAAGTCTTCCACCATTCGAGTTAATGGAATAGTCATACCCCAGTTCTCCGAATTCCCACAGCATCTTCGGTCCAGGAACGGTATAAAAGAAGGCAGCATTCATCTCCTGACGTTTCAGCGCCAGGCCCATTTCCCTGGTGTTGTACCAACCGGAACTGTTACCATAGGTCAAAGTCTTGAACATGGTTCTTTCCTCATCATGACTTTCCATATATCCCACCACATGTGGATCATTCCATCCTCTTGTTTTATAAGAGATCCATGAAAAATCTGAACCATCATTATAGCCCATGGCCGACTGGCAATAAGCATAATTCATATTTCCCCACAGGAGCATTCCATAAGAAGAAAGCACCTGCTCCTCATCATTATCGGCAAAATGCTCCAGGATCAGAATGAAGTTCTGCTTAACCGTCCGGATGGTATCGTAATAGCTTTTCAGAAAAGAGATCCTGCCGGCATCATAATGTCCCCATTTGGCAACATCATCTGGATAAGAATTCACCTGGGTAAGTCCTTTCGACATGTCAAACCGGTACCCGTCAATATGATATTCCGTTATCCAGTATTTGAAAACCCTGCTGAAATAATCGCGGGTCGTAACACTGGCATGGTTAAAATCATAGCCCACGTTGAAAGGGTGTTTCGGAATGGGGTTGAAATACGGGCTGATCGGCAGCGGACGGTTCAGTGCTTCATCCCAGTATAATCTTACCAACGGTGAAGAACCGAACTGGTGATTCACAACAATATCGAGAATGACAGCAATTCCTTTAGAATGTGCTGCTTCAATAAAATGCTTGAGGGAATTAGCAGGCCCGTAATATTTGTCAGGTGCAAACAGAAAATCCGGATTGTATCCCCAGCTTTCGTTACCTTCAAATTCCATGATGGGCATGAGTTCGATGGCATTGACACCCAGTCGCCGGAAATAGGAGAGGGTGTCTTCCAGGGTCTGATAATCGTGCTTTGCCAGAAAATCCCGCAAAAGCAATTCGTAAATCACGAGGTCCCTGGTAGCCGGGGGCGTAAAAGAAGCAGTATCCCAGGAATAAGGAGACTGGCCGGTTTGCAGAACCGAGGCGATTCCAATGGCTTTTCCGTCAGGATAGGGTAGAAGCCCGGGATATGTTGAAGCGGGAATATACTGATCATTCGGATCGCTCACCTTTTCAGTGTAAGGATCGGCAATGGCCAGCACACCATTCACAAAGTACTGGAAAATATACTCCTGACGAGGAACAAGGTTCTCAAGCTTTATCCAGTACCTTTTCAGGTCAGGACTAACTTTCATGTAATGCAGTGAATCCAGCTGCCAATTGTTGAAATCACCGGAAACGAAGCAGTTGTCTTTATAAGGCGCATACAAACAGAGAATGGCGCTGGTCGAATCAATGTAATTGATCCCGTCTTTAATCCCGGGAGGGACATTTTCTATGACAGGATTCGTGATTATCTGGTAAATAACAGAATCCGAAGCAGCACCACTGTTGTTTTTGCCAATGATACGGATCACCTGGTCAGTCCAGTTATGGCCAAAATTGCTGGCAAGGACAGTATCGGTAATAATCTGACCAGAAACTTTCTTCCCGAGATTATCATTGAGATAGATAAACATACTGTCTGCCAGGGGGCTGATGGCCCGTATGGGGATAAAGATATTCCCCGCCGGGTATAAGAAGAGCCGGTGGTCTTTTGGTAAAACGATATTTACAGAAAGTGCGGATGGATAAACATCGGCAAAGATGTCTCCGCCGCCGGCTTCCCGTCCGACTTTTGATCCATCGGCATTTCTGAACACAAATGCCAGTTTCAGAATGGTTTCTCCTGCAGGCACATTATAGAAAGTGCGGATGGAAGGAAATATTTTTAACTGGTATTTGTTATTTCCAAGTGGCGTCATCAGCGCTTTTGGCGTGTTTTCACCCCATCCCGCGATCACGTGTTTCCAGTCGGAAGGAGAGGAGCTGAGGTTGGTGATCACTCCGGTGTGGGCATAAACGGGTGGAGGCACGTTAGCCAGTTCGCCATTACCCCTGGTGGCGTCAAAAATCACGGTACACGAGTCATCATCCACAGGATAAACGGGAATGGTAACGATCGTCTGGGCATACCCGGAACCACTTATCATTATTAGGAAAGCCAGTATTTTCAATATTTTCATCATGCAAAGATTTAATAGTCAAAGATACTCTTAAAAATTGATGCTTTCTTTTTTATAGCAATTGGTGACAAAAAAATGTACTTATTAGTATATTTGTTAAAGTAAATTTATCCTGCTTAAAAAATATCATCGTAAAAACCTGGGTAACTATCATTTTAATTTTACAAAGAAAGGATCTGACATGAAAGGATTATGTACGCGATTAACAAAATTGCTACTCCTTGTTTGTATGTTATTTCCGGCATTGGCCGCGATGTCACAAAATCTGAACGTCACGGGAACTGTCACGGAAAAAACAGGGGGAACACTCATTGGTGTCACTGTTGTTGAAAAAGGAACAACCAACGGAACGGTGACGGATGTGAATGGAAACTACAAGATCGCGGTGCCGAAGGGCTCCACGCTTGTTTTTTCATATGTTGGTTATGTAACAAAAGAATCGGTGGTGGAAAAAGAGGGAGTGATCAATATCGTGCTGGAGGAAGAAATCAGTACACTTGAGGATGTAATCGTGATCGGGTATCAAACACAGAAAAAGACGGATAAGACCGGTGCTGTTTCACTCGTCAAATCAGATGAGCTGAATGGCGGTGTCATAACCGACCCAATCCAGGCGTTGCAGGGAAAAGCAGCAGGCGTCGTGATTTCGAAGCAGGGCGGTGATCCGAATTCAAGTTTTGCTGTCAGAATCAGGGGGGTATCAGGATATTCTGCCAATACTCAGCCCCTTTATGTTATTGATGGTATTCCTAATGCTGATCCCACAATGATTTCTCCTGATGATATTGAATCCTACAATGTTCTTAAAGATGCAGCATCAACTGCAATCTATGGATCACAGGGATCAAATGGTGTAATTATCATCACGACAAAAAAAGGTTCTGAAGGGCAGAAAGGAATAAAACCAGATGGGAGTTTTAGCAATGTTGAGTTTACCTCACAGGTTTCAGTAGAGCGAATTGCAAAAAAGCTAAAACTTCTTTCATCATCGGATATCAGAAGTTATGTTAACACTTTATTACAACAGGCCAGGA
>JBLNAN010000167.1:0-3262 GCA_050259355.1 Syntrophothermus sp.
ACAACCGCTCCTTCCTTTACCATATCGGCGGTGATAAAATGAGGTTTTCCCATGGCCACGATCAGTATATCCGCGGTCACGGTCAAAGCAGCAATATCCGGGGTATAACTGTGGCAGAGGGTAACCGTTGAATTACCGGGCCTGGTCTTTCTCGACATCAGGATACTTACCGGCGAACCGACAATATTGCTTCTTCCCAAAACCACGCAATGCTTACCCTCGGTTTCCACGTTGTATCTTTCAAGCAATGTCATGATCCCGGCGGGTGTGGCAGGCAGATATCCGGGAATATTCAGCATCATTCGTCCCAGATTGACGGGATGAAAACCATCCACATCTTTCGAAGGCTTTATCCGCTCGATGATTTTCTGTTCGTTGATATGCTTCGGCAATGGAAGTTGCACGATAAAACCATCAACCTCGGGATCATTATTCAGAAAATCAACCACTTCCAGCAATTTTCTTTCTGAAATATCCGCGTCATATTTGTAAACAGAAGAAATAAAACCAACTTCTTTGCAGGATTTCTCTTTACTGGTCACATAGCTGTGACTGGCAGGATCATCTCCGACCAGAACAGCAGCCAGATGCGGTGTATTCCTGCCAACGTCGAGCATGCTGGTCTTTACTTCCTGGGCGATTTCCGCCTTGATCTGGTTGGCTATTAGTTTTCCGTCGAGCAGTTCCATCAATCGTATAAATTAGTTGCGGCGCATGTTGCGCATCATGTTTGCCATTCCGCGGCCCTTGTTGGTAGTGACCATTTTCATCATTTTCCGGGTATCTTCAAACTGTTTGATCAGTCGGTTCACATCCTGAATGGTGGTTCCGCTGCCGGTTGCAATTCTCTTTCTTCGACTGCCGTTGAG
Organism: Syntrophothermus sp.; assembly: GCA_050259355.1. Taxonomy (GTDB): domain Bacteria; phylum Bacteroidota; class Bacteroidia; order Bacteroidales; family FEN-979; genus FEN-979. The sequence goes on from JBLNAN010000167.1 coordinate 870, forward strand.
AATGGAGGGATCATTTCTTTCTGCCGGCGTCATTGAATAAATGATGGCTTCAATTCCTTTGAAGGCGTTATCATCAATTTCCGTGTCCTGTAAGGCCTTTCCCATTCCCGGCAACATTCCCAGGAGGTCCTTCACGTTTCCCATCTTCTTTATCTGTTTGATCTGGGAAAGGAAATCATCAAAATTGAATTGATTTTTGGCTATTTTTTTATGAAGCTTCTGGGCTTCTACCTCGTCAAACTGTTCCTGGGCCTTCTCCACGAGTGAAACTATATCACCCATTCCGAGAATACGGTCTGCCATACGTTCGGGATAGAAAATGTCGATGGCTTCCATTTTTTCGCCAATCCCCACGAATTTGATGGGCTTATTGACCACGGCCGTGATGGTTAGCGCCGCCCCTCCCCGGGTATCGCCATCCAGTTTTGTAAGCACCACGCCTTCATAATCCAGCAGATCGTTGAATGCCTTGGCTGTATTAACCGCATCCTGCCCGGTCATGGAATCCACCACGAATAAAGTTTCCTGTGGTGAAACGGCCTTCTTGACAGCCGATATTTCCTTCATCATTTCTTCATCGATAGCCAGACGACCAGCCGTATCAATGATCACTACGTTAAAGCCCCACTCTTTGGCATAATTGATGGCACCTTTGGCAATTTTAACGGGTTCTTTGCTGCCTTCCTCGGTATAAACCTGTACTCCAATTTGTTCGCCAAGCACCTTCAGCTGTTCAATAGCAGCAGGCCGGTAAACGTCGCCGGCGACAAGCAAAGGTTTTCTGCCTTTTTTATTTTTAAGATAATTGGCAAGTTTTGCACTAAAAGTAGTTTTACCTGACCCCTGCAATCCGGCAATCAAAACAACAGCCGGATCTCCTTTTATATTCAGTTCCGACTTCTCCCCGCCCATCAGAACAGCCAGTTCATCGTGAACGATTTTAACCATGAGCTGGCCTGGTGAAACAGCGGTAAGTACATTCTGACCCAGCGCTTTTTCCTTGATCTGGTCGGTCAGCTGTTTTGCGATCTTAAAACTGACATCCGCGTCAAGCAATGCCTTCCTGACATCCTTCAGTGTTTCCGCGACATTTATCTCCGTGATGTGACCCTGACCCTTCAGAACCTGAAAAGCCCTGTCCAGTTTATCGGTTAAACCTTCAAACATTCCTTTATACTATATTTGGTAAGACAACAGGAGTGAATTTTCTTTTTTTTTGCAAATTTACGATTTTTTTCAACTTTCTTCTCCTGCTGATTTTCAGATTGTCGCTATTAAAAGAAGCATATCCTAATCAATCTATTGTGAATATATTATTTATAAATTTTTTGTTTTAATTTGAAATTCATTGTAAGTTTGTGAAGAAAAACTGGAATAACACTGAAACTAGTAGCCAGAACACATTAAATCATTTTATTAACCTAAATTCAAAATCATGAAAAAAGTTTTTCTCTTTTTGTTAATCGCTTTCCTGTGGGTGGGTGCAAGTGCACAAACCGTTTTGTATCAGGATGATATGGAATCCTACACTGTAGGCGGATATCTTGCTGCACAAAATTCTACCTGGTGGACTACCTGGGAAAATCTTCCCGGTACAGCTCAGGATGCACTGATTGCCAACAATTTCTCACACTCTACCTCGAAATCATTCAAGGTTAGCAAAGGCACCTCCAGCACTGACCTCATCATGAAACTCGGAAATAAAACTTCGGGTTCTTATGAACTCAATTGGTGGATGTACATTGAAACCAATAAAGATGCTTATTATAACCTTCAGCATTTCCAGTCTCCTGGTATTGAGTGGGCATATGAGATCTATTTCTATGGCACTGCAGCTGCCAATAACGGAACCCTGATGGTTGGCGGTGATACCACCACCAAATTCAGCTATCCGAAAGCTACCTGGTTCCCGGTAAGGCAGAAGATCAACCTTGATAAAGACTCCATTGAGTTGATTATCAATGATGTTTTGGTAAAAAAATGGCCCTTCAGCTACCAGGCAAGCGGTACAACCGGTACCCTCCAGCTTGGAGGTGTTGACTTCTACGCTGATCAGACCTACTATACTTATTATGTAGATGATGTTTCCTTCACACAGATGGGAGCAGCTACTGTTCCTGGCATCAAGATCAATCCTACTTCAATCAATACCGGAATGACCCAGGGAGGTACACAGAGTGTTCCTCTGACAATTGGCGATACCGGAACAGCTCCTCTGAATTACAATGTGCTTACCATTTATGACAGTATCCAGGATCTGGGACTTACCCCCACTACTGCTGCCATTAATTATGATGGTGACAATGCTTCTGCTATCGGTTTTAACAATGTGCCCATTACTGCAAGTGTTGCCGCAAAATATCTCAATGCCGTTACCGTTGCGGATGCAGGTA
>JBLNAN010000168.1:0-3602 GCA_050259355.1 Syntrophothermus sp.
GCATCCGGCGGTTGCGTTTCCGGGCGTAAGGAAATCGTTGAGATGTGCCGTCAGAAAGCCCGTCCGTACCTGTTCTCCAACACCATTGCACCACCGGTCGTTTCCGGGGTAATCAAGGTTCTGGAAATCCTTTCTGCCTCAACCGACCGCAGGGATAAGCTGGAAAAGAATACCGAATTCTGGAGAAAAGGATTGATTGACGCTGGTCTTATCATCAAAGAGGGTGATACACCCATTGTTCCCGTGATGCTGTTCAATGCAAAACTTTCGCAGGATTTCTCGAAAGATCTGTACGAGGAAGGCATCTATGCCATCGGATTTTTCTTCCCGGTCGTGCCGCAGGGACAGGCCCGTATCCGTACCCAGATCTCGGCCGGACACGAGATCCATCATCTCGAAAAAGCCCTGGAAGCTTTCAAAAAAGTTGGAAAGAAGTACAATATCCTGGGCAAAACAAAACAGGAAATCATAGATATGTACGGGATGTGATAAAGAAGGTTCAAAAGGGCGGATTTCCAATCCGCCCTTTTTTTGTGCTACCTTTGCAAAAATATTTCACCGATGAAAAAACTGATCATACTGATGTTGCTGGCTTTTCTGGCCAATGGCGCTTTTGCACAGGTTAAGCCTTACAATGAAAACCAGGATCCGCGGGGTGATATCCGCAAGGCCATTGCCACCGCCCAAAAGGAAAACAAAAACGTGCTGATGCAGTTTGGGGGCAACTGGTGTCCGTGGTGTCTCAGGTTTCATGCCCTCGTTAACGGAGTCCCCTCCCTGGATTCACTGATGAAAGAAAACTACGTGTATGTCCTGGTGAATATTCCTCATGAAAAGGAAAAGCGTGATTTTTCTCTGTTCCGGGAATACCAGTATCCGAACCGTTTCGGTTACCCGGTTTTCGTGATACTCGATAAAACAGGTCACCAAATACACATTCAGGACTCAGATGCATTTGAACATCCGAATCCTGAAGTGAAAGGGTATGACACCACGAAAGTGAAAAGATTCCTTACGTTGTGGACACCGGGATCTATTGATTCAAAAACTTACGTGAAGAAGTAATTACTTCACGTCCAGCAGTTCAACATCGAATACGAGTGTTGAAAACGGCGGAATAACGCCCATGTCTCTTTCACCATAACCCAAAGTTGAAGGAATAATGAAGGTGGCTTTTCCACCAACTTTCATCATTGCAATTCCTTCATCCCATCCTTTGATAACCTGACCCTGGCCAAGAACGAATTCGAAAGGCTCATTGCGGTCAACAGAAGAATCGAACTTTGTTCCGTCCAGCAGAGTACCTGTATAATGAACTTTCACGGTTTTGCCGGCAACGGCCTGGGCACCTGTTCCTTTTACCTTTTCGATGTAATACAGTCCGTCGGCCGTAGGTTTTGCGGTGATATTCTTTGATTTCAGATATTCATCCCTTTTCAGGGTTTCTTCAGCTTTTGATTTTGCCATTTCCTGTTCTTTTTTTTGCTGGATTTCGGCTTGTTCCTTTTCGGCTTCGGCTTTTGACATAACATCAACGATCTCCACGTTATAAATTAAAGTTGCATAGGGAGGCACCAGATTTCCCTGACCTTTATCTGCAAATCCCATTGATGAAGGTACGATCACGATGGCTTTTGAACCTTTATGAAGTGTTCCTATGGCTTCATCGATGCCGGGGGTATCAAATTTTTTACCATACTGGAATTTCAGCGGTTCACCACGTTCGTAAGAATTGAACAGGGGGGTTCCATCCACCAGTGAAATGGTAAACTGCATTTTAACGGTCGATCCTGTGTCAACTTTGGGACCTTCACCTTTGGTTTCCTCAATGATATAAATTCCTGAAGGTCTCGGTGCAACGGTTACATGATTATCTTTCAGATATTTATCAAGCGCTGTTTTCTCATTGTTCTTCAGCATTTCCGGATCCTGGGTGTCCAGAAGCTTAACGTTGAAAGTAAGAACACTTCCTGATTCAATCCCCTGGGGCAGTTGCTGCATCTTGAAGGTCTTGATAAAGAGTGAATCCGCATTGATTTTGAAAACACCACTGTCGCCAACAGACAAGGTCATGATATTTTCATACAAATCACCCTTGAAGTCCGGTGGCGGGAGTTTGAACTTCACTGGTTGACCACCTTTGGAATGCCGGCTGTCAAAAAGTGTAGAATCTTTTCCATTGACGGGTATGGAATATCTCAGTTCAACAGATACAAAATCTCCGGTTTTGGGTTTTTTCTTTTCTTCGGGCGTAGCGCTCACGGGATTAGCTTTAAGAATGAATAAAAAGAGAATAAAACTGATGGCCAGGCTTTTTCTGAAAAATTTTTCTGCTTTTTTCATGGCTGTTAAATGGTTACATTTTTATGGTTCCTTAACATATTGGTTGCAAAGATAATTATTTTATCGTGTTAAGATCAGATGGTGCAATATCAACGAATAACAATCGGATTACAATGAATAACAACGAATAACAACGAATAACAACCCAATAACCCAATTACCTAATTACCCAATAACCTAATTACCCAATTACCCAACAACCCAATTACCCCTATTAAAAAAAGTAATACACCCCAATCAGCACCCTGAGGTTTCCTACTTCTTCGGAATTGTAAACGTACCCGCTGCCATTGGTTTTGCCATAGGCGGCCACGGTATATTCCAGTTCACCCGAGATCCGGAACTTGTTAAAATCACGGATCAGACGCGGGGATATTCTGTACAGGTAATCGATATCATTTCCCCTGGCATAATAGGGCCCCGCAACGGGTTCACCGATACCCAGGTTCCTGCTGAAACCGGCGAAAATGGCGGGCTGCCATTTTTTCCCCGTGGAAGCAATTTCTCCCCAGGCAGTAATGGTGCGGAGATTGGCATATTCCACAATGCCTTTGGCCGGATCAGTAACGCTTTTCACGGCATATCCTCCCAAAAGGCAATATCCATAGGCATTCTGGCCATAAAATCCACCTGCCTTAAAAGAAACTTTCTTCAGAACCAGCTTTGCCATCACATTCCAGGAAAAGGCAGAAATGGTCTGATCCGTCTTGTAGCTGGCGGTTATCGCCGGCTGGTGAATGACAATACCATTAATAACGGTATCAATCGCGTTCCGGGTGGTCACGTTGCTGGAGAGACGGGGCAGCAGCACCAGGTAGTTCATCCCCGCTCCTACCAGGAATTCCCTGCCCGTTGCATCATCTTTTTTACGGTACATCAGCTGAATGTCCATTTCAGGAACAGCGGCATTGCGGGCATATTTGGAAGAGGGCCCATCGGGACCGGTACTGGTAAAGTCAATCTGGGAAAGTGCCGCGGCTGAAATACTGAAATGACCGAAGGTTTGTGTGATCCTCAGCTGCGGGTTCCTGGAAAATACAGCGAACATAACGCCGGTGTTAAAAGAAACGGTGTTGGGAAAACAAAGGGGTGAGAACATCGGGTGCCAGGTTTGACCGGCAAGGAATTCGGTTTTCGGCCAGTTTAGTTTTACATAGGCGTGCCGGAGCCGGAAAACATTGATGTTCTGGTTGATGTTCCCGAAGAACTCGGCCTCGATGAAACCGGAAGTCTTTGCACCCAGGGCATCGGGAGCGAAG
>JBLNAN010000169.1:0-3585 GCA_050259355.1 Syntrophothermus sp.
GATCTTGTCCCCGATCTTGGCGATCACGTTCATCTGGATCTTCATGTCCATGTCCAGGTTGGTCTGCCGCCGCTGACTGGTATTCAGCATGGGGTCATCCCGGCGGTTGGAAACGATTCCGAGTGAAACTTCGGCAGATCCCTGCGGACGGATATCCACGGTATTGTTTCCGAAGATTGTTTCGAAGACTTTCCCGCCGATATGAATTTTAGGAAGAACCCCGGTGGGCGTATTCATGCCGGCAGCCTCGGACCTTTCCTTCCAGTATTTCTGCAGCACGTTCTGGTTGTCTTCTTCCTGATATTCTTCATAGGAAAGCGTAACAGGAATACGGTAAGTAATATTCCCCACCTTGTAGATCTTCACATATTGCCGGGTAACGGGATCATATTCCACCGTGGTGTTCACGTTGGAAGGATCTTTCAGATAAAGCCCGCTTCCTTTGCCTTCCTGGAGAATTTCATCATTGAAAGGATAACGAAGTCCTTTGGTGGTATCGGGAGAGGTCGGGGAAGGAGATGAAGAAGAATTGTCCTGGGCAGCCAATGAAAAAGGCGCTGCCAGGAATAAGAACAGTATGCACGAGTGAACCCAGTATGTGTATTTTTTCACCAAAATCTAATTTCCTGTTTCGAAATCTATAAGTAAAACAAGATCAGCAGGCATTTCTTTCCCTTTCCCCACCTATAATATCTTCAATGCATGCCTGATTAATTCTTCCACCTGCAGTGCAGTACCCTCTTTTTCCAGTACCCTGGAGAGGGCTTTTTCGGCTGCTGATTTCTGGAAGCCGAGAATGATTAATCCTGATAACGCTTCATCCTTACTCGTATTGTATCCAAAATCTAATTTTTCAAAGGGTTTCGTATCTTTGGAAAGCTTGTCTTTCAGATCTATCACGATCCGCTGGGCAGTCTTTCCGCCTATTCCTTTCACCTTCGTCAAAAGCTGAACGTTCCCCTGTATGATGGCCTGGATGATCTCAGCGGGATCCATGGATGAAAGGATCATTCTTGCGGTTCCTGCGCCAACCCCTGAAACCGAGATGAGCTGACGGAACAATTCCCGCTCTTCCTTGCTGAAAAATCCAAACAAAGTATGAGCATCTTCTTTTACCACCAAATGGGTAAAGAGGTTACACACCCCGGAAGGGGGAAGCTTTGAAAAAGTGGTGAGGGAGATATTGAGAAAATATCCAACTCCTTGTGTTTCAATCACCGCGTGTGTCGGACTTTTCTCCGCGAGATTCCCTTTGATGAATTCAAACATCTTGCCTATTTGTTTAATCCCAACTCCGAAAGATTCAGTTCCAGTTCACGGTAGGAAACCGGTTTGGCCACGATTTTCTTGTCCTTATCGAGAAGAAACATCGTGGGCGTGGCATAAATATTATAGTCATCAGCAGCTTTCCCTGCAAAACCTTTCAGATCTGAGACGTCAATCCAGTTAAATTTATTCTCCCTGATAAAATCCAGCCATGATTTCTGATTTGTATCCAGTGAAACCGCCATCACTTCCACCCGCTTCGGCTTCTGCTTGTCATAAAAGGTTTTGAGTTTCGGCATCATTTCCACGCAATGACTGCATTCACTCGACCAGAATACCACCAGGGTATATTCCGACCGGATTTTGTAAAGGTCGGTATCCTTCCCGTTTTTATCGGTTACCTTCAGTTCCGGTGCATCTTTGCCCACGGAGATCTTTTTGAAATTATCCAGCTTTTTCTGCAGCACCGATTTCCGGGTCTGATCCTCGCAGGCAAAAGGATCCTGGAAATTATCCGCCATGTATTCGATCACATCATCAAAATGATACTTGTCGAATCCTCCCACGTAATAATCCAGCAGGAATTTGAAGATATACGGGTTGACGGAGGCTGCCGAGAGAATGGCCGTTACCCCCCTGATGAACTCGGCTTCCAGTTGTGGCTGCGTAAACCGGTTGTTGCTGTAAAGAGAAAGATAGGAAATAGCCTTGTTTGACCAGGCATTGCTGTGAAGCAGAAGGGTATCTGAAAAATCGATGTTATCGAGGTAGTGATTCTTCAGGTAATCCAGACGCTGGTTCTTTTTCAGCGCGGCCGGAAGAAACGGTGTTTTCTGCAGATTGAAGATCCTGATGGCAAACGCTTCGGGGTACTGATGTTTAAGGGAATCGAGCACGTGCTGAAGTTCCTTCTGCATCTGTTCATAATGTGCAGCGGTTTCCTGGTAGTATCTATCATTATCAGGATAAAAATCCAGAACAGGAGTGAGCAGTTCCAGCTTTTGCTGGGTTTTCCTGTCCAGCTGCATATAAAAATAATACAACCGGTTTTCAGCAGAAGCGAGGAATCTCAGACTGTCGGCGACTGACTGAAAACTGGTTTGAAATTCAACATTTTCATGATTCAGGATGAGGTCAATCACCAGGTCTTTACCGCTCATCAGCCGGTACAGTCCAACCGGGAGTTTTTCCGGAAGATTGAAAGTCAGTCTACCCAGAGAGTCTGAAATCACTGAATCAACTTTTGTCGTACGTTCACCATAGATCGAAAGCAGAAATACCTTCTGCCGGTCAAGACCGCTGATCCTGCCTTTCAGTACATAACTGTTACCTGCAAAGGCCTGGATGCCAAGGATCAGTAAGATGAAAATAAAACTTTTGCGCATCAATTATTTCTTGTTTTTCTTGCCTTTTGCCTTCTTTTCCGCCACCGGCTGACCAAACAGTTCCACCAGTTTTTTATTAAGGTCTTCTCCGCGGAGGTTCCTGCCGATGATCTTTTGTTGCGGATCCAGCAAAACATTGGAGGGAATTGAATTGATCGCGTAGATTTTCCCCGCAGCATTGTCCCAGTACTTCAGATCTGAAACATGATTCCAGGTAAGATGGTCGTCTTTTACAGCTTTTATCCATTTCTCCCTGGACTTGTCGAAAGAAACACCCAATACATCAAACCCTTTTGAATGATAGTTATTATAAGCCGCAACGACATTGGGGTTTTCTGCCCTGCAGGGACCGCACCATGAAGCCCAGAAATCAACCAGGAGATACTTTCCTTTAAGTGAAGAAAGTGTAACAGGATTTCCGGTGGAGTCGGCCATCGTGAAATCAGGGGCATCTTGCCCGATCTGTACTTTTTTCAGGAGATCAATACGTTTACTGATGGCCGCGGCGTAAATTGATTTTTTTGCCGTGGTATCCATCTTCGTAAATAAAGTATCCAGTTCGGGAAGCTCGAACTGCCATGCATTGCGAACGATAAGATAGGGAGTGACAGGGGAAGAAGTATTCACGGCGGCAAAATCAAGAATGGATTTTTTATACAATCCATCGAGTGAATCCAGCTGTTTTTCCAGGCTGACCATCCTGGCAGAATCTTTTGATTCTTTTGCCTGTTTCCAGGAAGCTTCTGTCTTTTCAACCACAGCGTCAATTTTTTTATTATCATCAAGATACTTCTGATAAAGATCCTGTGAAGCCGATCCTGTTATTTTTGAAAGCTGAATACTGTCGCTGTCAAAATAAACTTCCATACTGGCATTTTCCACGAAGAACATAAGTGGAGGAAATTTACCGGCCACGCGGAGCTGATAAAACTCG
>JBLNAN010000170.1:0-5406 GCA_050259355.1 Syntrophothermus sp.
GCTCAGCATGGATTACCCCTGCACAGGACCTGCAATCTGCTACTAAACTGACACGTGCCGAACGATTCAATGATGCGAGTACTGCATTCAAACAGCTGATCAAAAGCTCACCCAACAATGGTGATATTTATTACTATTTCGGAGAAAACATACTGGCAGAATATTTTGCTGATACAATAAACAACACCCTGAAAAGAGCTGCCGATTCTGCAAATATGATCTTTCAGCAGGGAATTCAGGCAGAACCGGTCAACCCCTTGAATTTCGTCGGAATGGGTGAAGTCGCGCTGTTACAGAAAAACCTGGCCGATGCCGATAAAATGTACAGCAAGGCAATCTCCCTGCTTCCGTCAAAACAAAATAAGTCTGCGCAGGTGACGCCCGAAAAGCAATCGATCGTGTACACCAAGATGGCAGCCGGTTTTGTAAGGGCTGAGATCCGCGATACTGCAAGAGTTTTTGGTTATCTGAGGAATGCTGAACGGCTCGACAAAAACAACTTTGAACTTTATCTTACCCGTGGCGATGCCTATATTTATCTGCTGAACGATGGTTCAAATGCCATTTTAAACTACAATGAGGCACAGAGGCTGAATCCGACTTCGGCAACTGCCAAGCTGAGGATCGGGCAACTTTGGGTACGTGCCCGCAAATACCAGGATGCACTCACCTGGTACCAGCAGGGTATCCAGATCGACCCGAATTTTGCACCCGCTTACCGCGAGCTGGGTTATCTGCTTTCCAGGGCCAACCGGAATGATGAGGCACAGCAGAACTACAAGAAATATCTTGAACTTTCATCAGGAAATATCCAGGCCCGCATCCAGTATGTCAACACCCTGATGGAACTAAAAAAATACCCCGAGGCCATTTCTGAACTTCAGACCATCCTCAAAACAGACAGCAGCAACAACGACCTCAACCGTGCACTGGCTTATGCCTATTTTGAAACCCAGCAGTATGAGCAGGGGATCTATTACAGTAAAAAGTTCTTCAGAAATTCAAAGCCGGACAAGATCCGTCCTTTGGATTACGCTTATCTGGGAAGACTGTTGGCCAAGACCAAGCAGGATTCACTGGCATCAGAGATGCTGCTAAAAGCTTTCACCCTGGATTCCACAAAAGCTGAACTCCTTTCCGAGGCCGCGCTTACCCTGATCAGGGGCAAGAACTTTAACAGGGCCATCGATATTTATAATGCTAAAATCCAGATGAATAAAGCTGTTCCCGTGGATTACTATAATCTGGGAAAAGTGTATTACAACCTGAAAGAGTGGAAAGAATCAGACAGCATTCTCAACAAATTTACCACGATGATGCCTGATTTTATGCAAGGTTATCTGTGGAGGGCAAGGGCTCTCGTGAACATTGACTCGACATCCAAGCTTGGCCTTGCAAAACCGGTTTATGAAACCATGATCCAGAAGGCCATGGTGGATTCTGTAAAGAATGGTAAGGAGCTGAAAGAAGCATATTCCTACCTTTCTTATTACTATTTCCTTCAGTTCAGGGAAACAAAAGATCAGCAGATGGCCCTCAGTTCAGTAGATTATTGCAAAAAAGTTCTTTCGACCCCGCCGGCTGATCCCACATTTGACGAAAAAGCAAAGGCCATCCTGAAGGAGGTTGAACCAAAGATAAGAAAATAACAATAGAGCGGAAGGCCCTAAATAGAAAGCTTTTAAATTTGGCCACGGAGATTTTGATTATTATTTTTTATAATTTTGCAAACCCTGTTAAGATTTTATCAACTCCATTAAACATTAATTATTTAAAAACAAATCAACGATGAGCAAGACAACAAACAAAGGCGGACAAACCCTGGGTGACGCTTTAAGGTCTGTTTTCACAACGGCTGTTATCATTATTTCTTTTATCATTGCCTGGATGGTTTACAAATATGTAATGGGTGCTCCCATTAACTTCGAGGGTGGAAATCCTGAAGGTAAGCCAATTGCCGGTAACTATCTCGCTATGATTTACAAAGGCGGTTATATTGTACCCTTGCTGATGACCGTTCTGCTGGTTCTCATTACTTTCTCGATCGAACGTGCTATCACGCTCCGTCGTGCAAAAGGAAAAGGACGGATCAATGTATTCGTAAGAAATCTTCAGAATTATCTTGCCAATGACAAGATTGAAGACGCTATCGTAGCCTGTGATAAACAGAAAGGTTCACTCGCCAACGTTATGAAAGCTGGTCTGATGCGCTACAGGACTCTTCAGAATGACCCCACGCTGGAAAAAGACCAGAAGATCCTGGCACTCCAGAAGGAGTTTGAAGAAGCAACCGCGCTGGAACTTCCTATTCTCTCGAGAAACCTCGTTATTCTCTCAACCATCGCTTCCATCTCCGTACTTATCGGTCTTATGGGAACGGTACTCGGTATGATCCGTGCTTTTGCAGCTCTTGCACAGGCTGGTGCCCCTGATGCACTTGCTCTCGCAACTGGTATTTCCGAGGCCCTTATCAATACCGCTTTCGGTATCGGTGGTTCTTTGATCGCTATTGTTATGTACAACCTGTATTCAACCCAGATCGATGCTTTTACCTTCAAAATCGACGAAGCCGGATTCAGCCTTGTACAGTCATTTGCAGCTAAAACCAAGTAAATAAGCAAGCCTTCGGCAAACTGCCTGAGGCTGCCTTGTCGAAATCAGCTGCCGATGACAGCAAATAAAAAATTTAAAAGAAAGTCCAATGCCAAAAATTAAAGCTCCAGTAAGATCTCCGCACATAGACATGACGCCTATGGTGGATTTGTTTTCGCTGCTGCTGACGTTTTTCATGCTGACCACGTCCTTCCGCCCACAGGAAGCCGCCCAGATTGAAAGCCCGTCATCAGTATCGGAAAAGCAGGCACCGGAAAAGGACATTATGACAATTATCGTTTCCAAAGACGGAAAAGTATTCTTTAATCTTGACAACGGTGCTGATACGATCAACCGCACCCGTTCGAAAGTACTTTCCGATATGGCTGAAAGATATAATATCAAGCTTTCTCCCCAGGAACTGAAAAAATTCTCAAACATGGCCTCTTTTGGAATGCCCATGGCAGATATTCCAAAATGGTTGAAAGCTGAAGGAAAGGACAAGGAAAAGCTCCAGTCCGGCATCCCGATGGATTCAACCGATAACCAGTTATCCTACTGGGTTCGTTACACACGTCTGGCAAATCCGCGGGCAGAAGTTGCTATCAAAGGCGATGGCGACGTGGACTACACCGTTGTGAAAAAAGTAATGGACCTCCTGCAGGAGAATAAGGTGAACAAGTTTAACCTCGTTACCAACCTGGAAAAGCAGGAAGTAACGCTGAAGGACGTTCCCAAATAATGGTGAGAAATACGATAAAACGTTAGAAAATGGCCGAAATAATTGAAAATGAAGGCGGAGGCAAAAAAGGCGGAAAACGCAGGCCCAAAAAACACTCGACCAGGATCGATATGACCCCGATGGTCGACCTCATGTGTCTGCTCATCACCTTCTTCATGCTTACTACTGCTTTCAGCAAACCCAAGGTCATGGTAATCACCATGCCCGAGAAAAAAGACAAGAATGAAAAAATCGAGGATACGAAAATCCCCGAGTACAGAACAATGAATATCATTCTTACTGAAAACGACGGTATCTATTGGTATATGGGAAACGTGGATCCTAAAAAGCCCACTCCCCAGTTCAACAAAAGCAATTTCAGCAAAGACGGAATCCGTAAAGTTCTCCTCGAGAAAAACAAGGATCTGTTCACGCAGATTGCTGAATACCGCGACAAACGTCTGACCGGAAAACTTGTAGTTGCCGATACAACGGCCGACAACGAGATCAAAAACATGAAAAAGTCTGATAAAAAAGGCCCTATCGTGCTGATCAAAGCCGACGAAAAAGCAAAATACAAGGATATCGTCAATATCATTGATGAGATGGCAATTTGCAACATTGCCAGCTACGCTGTTGTAGATCTTTCTGATCCGGAAAAGAATGTACTCAAGTCCTTACCCAAGTAATTCAGGTTTAATCTTTAAAAACTAAAGCATATGGCAAATGAAACATATCGTTTAGAGAGCCTGGAGGAAATGGTCTTCAAGACCAGGAACAAGGAGTATGGTGCCTATATTCTGAGGAAAAAATATCAGAAATATGTCACGATTTCACTGATCATCGCTCTCATCACAATTGGCGCAGCAGTAGCCTACCCGGTAATTGCTGCCTATATTAACAAGAACAACAGGATTGTTGAGAATAAAGATGTGGAAACACAACTTCTCGACATCCCCAAGGAAGACCTGCCACCACCACCTCCTCCTCCTCCGCCTCCAGAGGCAATAGTTGAGAAAGTGAAGTTTACCGCTCCCGTTGTAACCAGCGATAGCGTGGAAACCAATCTGGTAAGTCAGGACGACCTTAACGCTAAACCCAATGTTGAAGCTCCTACCGAAGAAACCACTTTCGAGCCGGTAGAAGAAAAAACACAGGTTATCGAGCAGGCCGCACCCAAGGAAATTTTCACCGTGGTTGAAGAGCAGCCCGGTTATCCTGGCGGCGACGAGGCTCGTATGAAATACCTGCAGGAAAACACCAAGTATCCCGAGGAAGCAAAAGAACTCGGTGTACAGGGTAAAGTTTTCGTGACCTTCGTAGTTGAGGTTGACGGTTCCATCACCGACGTGAGAGTTCTCCGCGGTATCGGCGCCGGTTGCGACGAGGAAGCCGTTCGCGTGGTAAAATCCATGCCCCGGTGGATCCCCGGAAAACAAAGGGGTGTTCCCGTTCGCGTACAGTTTAACCTGCCCATCAAGTTCACGTTGCAGGGATAACACACTGAATGAAAAGAGCCGATTTTGATCGGCTCTTTTCATTTATGATTTATGATTTCTGAAATATGATTGAGATTTTTGATTCCCGCCTCCCGCATCTCTTTCTCTTTCTAAAAAAATTTTCCCTTTCCTATACAATATCCTGTCATTGAATCGTTATAGCAGTGAAAGGCCGTCCGGCCCCGGGCAATGGTGAGAAGAAATGTTCAACCTTCTAAAATCACCTGCAATGAAAACCCCGAATCTGCCCACTGAATCCCTTGAAGAGATCGTCTTCAAAACAAGAAACAAAGCTTACGGTGCTTATGAACTGCGCAAAAAATATCAGAAATACACTTTGGTATCGTTGTTTTGCGCCATTTTCATCATTGGTGGCGGTATTTCTTACCCGGTGGTTGCCGCGTATCTTAAAAAGAGCGCGGTCATATCCGGACCTGTCATGGTGACCGGCGACGTGATGGGGCGTCCACCTGAAACTCCCCCGCCGCCACCACCCCCGCCACCTCCCGCGACTGATATTTCAAAAGAGGTATCTTTTAAAGCGCCAGTGGTTGCAAAAATCGATTCTGTGGAAGGAAACCTTCCAACAGGAGA
>JBLNAN010000171.1:0-3736 GCA_050259355.1 Syntrophothermus sp.
ATGAATAAGATCCGGTTTTCACCTCTCCGGCCCTTTTATAATTCGCGATAATTGCACCTGAGGGGGTTATCTTGCATTCCACCAGTTCAAAGCCGGCAGGCAAGGTTCCTTCTGCAAAGAGGCGCTTTCCTGATCCGAGCGTCAAGGGGAATATCTTGAGTTTCATCTCGTCGATCAGATCATTTTTCAACAAAGTCTGGATCATTTGGGCACTTCCATGAACCTGAAGTTCCGGTCCGGGAGTTTCTTTCAGTTTCCTTAGTTCACCGGGGACATCACCCTTAATGATCCGGCTGGTTTCCCAATCTGCCTTTTCCATTGAATTGGAAACAACATATTTAGTGGCCTTGCTGAAACGGGCAGCAACGGGATTTGCAGCAGTATCCTGAGAAGGCCAGTAACCGGCAAATATTTCATAAGTCTTCCTTCCCAGCAGCAGATCAAAATCATGATCCATCTGACTCAACAGTTCATTCATCAGGAATTCATCTCCAAGCGGAAACATCCATCCGCCATATTTAAAGCCGCCTGACGTGTCTTCATCCGGTCCGCCGGGAGCCTGGATCACGCCATCCAGTGACAGGAAGGAGAGTACGATTATCTTTCTCATAGTCTGTTTTTATTATAAAGATAAGAAAAAGAAGGGGGAAATTTTCAAACAATTATTACTTTTACCCAATATCAAAAACGTAACAATTATGAAAAGGCTTATTGTATTCTTGCTTTGTATTCATACGCTTGTAGCCAAGGGTCAAAGTATCGTATCGACAAACAGAACCTGGCACAATGTCGAGAATGTATACATCAATTATCCTCCTGTATTCATGACGGAGATCATACAATTTACGACAGACAGTATCATTGACGGCAAGACATACAAAACGGTGGAACGTTCAACGGATAACCAGACGTGGAATCCATTCGGATTCATCCGGGAAGACCAGGACAAGAAAGTATGGTACCGCCGTACTGCCGGGGAGCAGGAAAATCTTTTTTATGATTTCGATCTGCAGCTGCATGACACGCTGACGGCCTGGAGCATCGTCACGTGTTATGGAAACGTGAACATTGTTCCCCAGCACTATTACGTTTATGCCATTGACAGTACCCTGATTGGGGATACCTACCGCAAACAATTCAACCTTAGCTTTAATGATACAGTTCCCGGCTGGCCGGCTGAGCAATGGATTGACAGTACGGGTAACCCCGGAGGAATGTTACACAATTTTGTTGAGCTGGTGGGCCGTGACAGTTATTCCCTGCTCTGCTACTTTGAAAATGATATTCTGAAATTTCATAATTCCTATTTTGACAGCTGTTATGTTGTTACCGGAATAAATAAACCTGAAACGGCCCCGAATATGGTTTCCGTTACTCCTGATCCGGTTGTAAACCGTTCTGTTTTAAAAGTCAGCAATACCCGGGATGAACAGTTGCAGATTTCTTTCTTTGATGCAAGCGGGAGAATGTTGAAATCAAGTGCTTTTACGGATGAATGTATACTTTCAAAAGATGAATTTCCCGCCGGCATCTGGTTTTACCGGATTACCGGGGTTGACCAGACACTAACGGGAAAGTTTACGGTTGTAAATTGATTTCTATTGTCCCTCGTGGTACGCGAGATTCCTCAGGGCAATGGTATACTGAAATGGTGAAGTTGAATAAGCAATGCTGTAATCCGTCGGGTACCAGCCATCCTGCTGGAATGCCGATGGCTGCCGCACGGGCAGGGTCTCCTGCGGGTGTGTGAGCAGATAGCTGCGGGTGATCATCGGTTCATAGAAAACAAATGACCCGTTCCAGGACCCGAGGATGAAGGTTTTCGTAAATACCTGGCCGTTAAACTCGGGTGACAGCACATCAATCCAATGGGTGCCCATCTCCGGAACGCCACTAGTTGGAATATATGCCGGTGGAACATACTGTGCTGCAGGATAGATTCCAAACTGCGGAGCTCCTGCTGGCCCTATTGCCAGCCGTTCCTGGTTGGTGATCCAGTAAAAATGAAAATCAAAATGAGGCAGATCATAAATTCCCGGGGGTTCATGTCCCTGGGGATTCCAGTCTACCAGCATATGTTTGTAAAAATTTTCTCCTTTGTTTTTTGGAAAATAAAGCACGTACTGCGTGGGATCAGGCGGAAGGTTTTCCAATGCCTTTTCCGAGAGGTTTATCCCAACTGCAAGCGGCGCACCGTTATCGTCTTCCTGAACCCATGCCCTTGCAACACCGTTTCCAATAGGAACCGTCGGGCCATAAAAAATCCTGCTGCCGGATATTTTTAAATTGGTTTCCGATGATGATGGTACCGCTGGTTCATCTTTGGTACAGGACTGAATTGCCATTACAGCCACCAATAAAATGGCAGCTCCTGTTTTATATGTGAATTTTCTCATATTATATTGATTATATTAACATCATGTGAATGCTTCCCGTACTACAGGGAAGCTATAATAAAGATAGTAAAAAAAGGCGGTAATAACAAGTTTTTTCGCGTCTATTATCAGTTGGAACGCTTCATAAACCCTATTTCCGTAAAGATCTGCCATCCGGCGGCTGGTTGGTTGTTTTTTTAGATTTATAAGTATCTTTAATGTTGTTTAAAAACTGTGAATCATGGTTCCGGATATACAAAAAGAAAAAGCAGAAAAATTTCTGAAATTTCATCACGCTGAGGATATTCTGGTTTTGCTTAATTCGTGGGATATTGGCAGTTCTAAACTGGTTGAAGCATGTGGCTACAAGGCAATAGCCACCACCAGCATGGGAATCGCCGCCTCCATGGGGTATCCCGATGTCCAGATCATCAGCTTATCTGAAATGACCGGGGTGCTTACCGGAATTGTGAGCGCCGTTAAGGTTCCGGTAACGGCGGATATTGAAGCAGGGTATGGAAAAAACACTGGAGAGATCATTTCCTCTGTTAAAAAAATAATAGCCACCGGTGTTGCCGGGATCAATATCGAAGACAGCATAAACCTGCGCCCGGAACTGGTGGGTGAAGATGAATTCTGTGAAAGAATTTCCGCCATCCGCGCTTTATCGGATTCGCTGGGATTTCATCTTGTCATTAATGCGAGGACAGATTCATTTTATACCTCATCAGGAACATTGCAGGAGAAATTATCTGAATCCATCAGGCGGGGCAACAAATACCGTGAAGCAGGCGCAGACTGTATTTTTGTTCAGCCCGTGTGGCAAAGAGAAATCATTTCCACACTGGTAAAAGAAATCGCTGCCCCTGTTAACATTCTGGTTAACCCCGGTATCGGGAACGGTATTTTACCGCCTGCCATCCATGAGCTTCAGGATCTGGGCGTCGCCCGTGTAAGCCTCGGTTCGGGTGTGATGAAAGCCACCCTTGCGTTGATAAAGAAAATTGCGGATGAGCTTTCCTCAGAAGGAACGTATTCTTTTCTTGAAGAAGCCTTGACCCCGCTTTCTGAGACTGCCCTGGCGTATAAGATGGCAACCCGTTAAAGCAAATTTTTAATGATCGCCGGGAAAAGTGTGGTAGCTGAGTTTTCCGTTTATAATTTGGGCCGGTGAAGTGAACTGGTGTTCGACCAGTTTCCCGTTGCTCATGATATGAAATACTTCCCAGCCGTTTATTTTCAGATAATCGGATACCATTGACCGGTGACATCGCCAGTACAATGCTTCTGAACACATGATTGCAGTTCTTTCCACAAGGGCAATGGCCTCCAGTTCTTTTGCCGCTTCGAGAAAAGCATCA
>JBLNAN010000172.1:0-4944 GCA_050259355.1 Syntrophothermus sp.
TATCACAACTGGAGTGATAAACGAGTTCCCACTTCAGCTGATAACGTCTTTATCATCAACAAAGCTAATGCTGCACATGTAACTTCAGTTCCGGCTACTCCGGCAGTATGTAACAACCTGATTATTGAATCCGGGGCTGTTCTCACCATCGATCCCGGTAAAGCCCTCACGGTTTCGGGTAACACCGTTCTTAATGGTTCGGAATGTCTCATCCTGAAAGCCAATGCCACCGGTTACGCATCATTCATCGATAATGGCATCAGCGGAACGGGAACCATGAAGGCGGAATGCTACCTGGTTCCGGATCAGTACCATTATATCTCTGCACCGATCAGCAATGCAACCGCCAACGTTTTTCAGAACGACTACCTGCGTGCTTCCGATCCCACCACTACCGAGGGTTGGGCTACCAATTATATCGTTGATCCGGCTACTCCTCTTCAGCCGGCGAGAGGTTATTTCGCCTGGAAACCTTCCGGCAACAGCACTGCCGAAGCTTTCAGCGGAACTCCCAATACCGGTCTTGTTTCCATCAGCCTGAACAGAACCGCAACGGATCCCTGGGCAGGATGGCACCTGGTTGGAAATCCTTATCCCAGCTCTATGGATCTGGAAAATGGCATCAACTGGGGCAATTTTGAAAATACGGCCTATTTCTTCGATCCTGTGGCCAACAACTATACGGTATATGAAACATGGGGTAGCTATGGCACCCACGATCAGTATTGCCCGCCGCAACAAGGCTTTTTTGCTCATATTGATGATGCCTCCGGCAATGGAAATACAACGCTCTCCTTCAACAACACCTCCAGGGTTCACAACAGCGTCAGCTTTTTAAAGCAAAACCGCGAATTAGCCGATTTTCTGCTTCTCACGGTCACGGGAAATGTGAATGCATATTCTGATAAAGCCATCGTTCATTTTGATGAAAATGTAACCGCGGGATTTGACAAGGGCTATGATGGATATAAACTCGCGGGAACCAGCGAAGCACCGCAACTGTACACCCTCTCGGCAAATAAAAAACTTACTTGTAACTCGCTGCCCTTTGATGCTAAAAACATCAGCGTTCCCATGGGATTCTCCTGCGGGGTCAGCGGCACCTTTACCATAATGGCCGACAGCCTGGGAACTTTTGCAAACAATTCCACCATCAGCCTGGAAGACAAAAAACTCAATGTTTTCACAGATCTTAAGCAATCAGCTCAGTATTCCTTCGGTTATACAACCAATGAAAATCCGGATCGTTTTGTATTGCATTTTTATAATCCCAACATTGGTACAGGTGACCTTGCCGGTGCAAGTAATATTCAGATTTTCACCAGCAATAACCAGCTCATTGTCCGCTTATTGGATAGCGACTTCAGGGAAGGACTTCTTCAGGTGTACGATATGACCGGGCGGCTTGTTTACCATGAAAGGATAGCAGGAGAAAACACCCGGATCAGCCTTTCACTGGCTGGCGGATATTATCTTGCAAAGGTTACAACCGCCAAAGCCCTTGTAACTGAAAAAATCCTTATCAAATAAATCATAATCGTGAATTACGAATCAAGAGGCCACCCCAAACTGGCCTCTTTTTTTTATTTGCTTTTCGTGAAAATTATATTATATTAGCTATAAGAATCTATGATGAAGGATTCTTAATTTTTATTAATCAATCGGGAGAATCAGAAATGAGAGATGTCCATCTTACATACTGTTAACTCCTGCCTTTAATGGCAGGCAATTTTTAATAAAAAAAATTAACTGCCATGAAAAAACTATTTATTTTTCCATCAATCATTTTTTTGATTTTCCTGTTGATAACCTGCCAGGCGGTGTCACAAAACCCTTCAGGTGATTTTGAACAGGCACGAAACGGCCGATTCTCCAATCCCAAAAGTCCCGTTCAGTGGCAAACCGGCAATATCAACCAGAGCCAGGCGCATATGAACGAGGATTATTCCATTCCCTATCGCCTGGTTATGGAGAACATGCCTGTTGATTCAGTTGTATTGCTGCAACTTGAATTTAATACCCGTCACAGCGGGGCAAATGCCATTGATTTCGTTACATCCTTCAACAACCTGGTTTCACATGATCCCTGGGGTCATCCTGCCGAAGTAATTGACCCTGTTTCCGGGAATCCATCGCTGTTGGGATTTCCGGAGGTACATATTCCCATTACAATGCCGGGGCTGACCAATGGTCAAAATCCAACGGGTTTATTTTTGACAAACCCGACTACCCTGGCTGATTTCTGGCTGAACTTCAACAATCGTAAGCCGGGAAAAGACTACATGAGCCTGTGGGGCGGTACCATAGAAAACATTTCTGTTCCTTTTGAATACGTGTTCGAACATGCCCTTACCGCCAGCATCACCACAACCAGGATACTCGTCAGGTTCAAAGTCCAGAACGAGACCATGGTGCTTTCCTGGGGAGGCCACATCGCCCGCCAGGAAGACTGGGGAGCAGGGAATTCTGCCTCCGGTATACATGGATCACCCTATCACTCAACAACCGTACTCTGGAATATAGGTAACCTGGGCAACCACGACCGATCGATGCATGCCATGAACGTTATTCCCACTTTTGACTGTAACTTCACGGTCCCCTCGCCTGTTTGCACCAACTCCATGGTTACCGCTACCAAAGACGATCCGGTTGATCCTGAAGCAGTGTATTCCTGGACCATCAACACCCTTTCCGGGACAAGTCCTGCCCCGGTTTCCGGCACCGGAAGTACCTTCAGCTTCAATGCAGGACCTTCATCCGGAACTTTTACCCTGAATCTGACCACCACGAAACCCTTCGATAGCTCCAACCTGTCAACCACCTGTTCAAAGACGGTCACCGTAAATATAAACGCTTCACAATGTTCCATTACAGCGGGTACTACTCCGCCGTATTGTCCCGGATCCACCCATTCTTTTTCGGGTCCTCCGGGAATGAGCACCTATGCCTGGTCCATTACCGGAAATGGCAGTATCACGGGGGCTGCAGATCAATCTTCGGTCACGGTAACGTCTGGCGACACTTGCGGAAGCAATTTCACCCTGACACTAAATACGGCGGGCACGAATGCCTGTGGAACAAACTGTCAGCAATCCTATCTCGTTCAGGATCTCTCAGACCCGGTATTTTCCGGCGTTCCCGCGGATACCATCCCGCTGGGCTGCAACCCCGCTTTGCCCACCTGCGCCGGGGTCCTGGCACTGGTAACTGCCTCCGATGCCTGTAAAGGCGCCATTACACCCACCTGTAATCCCGGAAACGTTTCCATAAACGGATGCCAGTATTCACAATCCTTCACGCTTACTGCAACGGATGATTGCCAGAATACCGCATCCTGTACCGTGTCGTACAGCTGGACGGAAGATCATCAGGCTCCGCAGATCATCAGTTCAGCCAACAGCAGTTTGTTTGGGTGCAATGCCACTTTTACAGACCCGATTTTTAGCGGTACCGATAACTGCATGGGATCATTTGTACCGGATGTGGTCACCACAGGCCCCATATCAGCCAACGGGTGCGATTTCACACAGAGCTGGACCGCCACTTTCACGGATGCCTGTAATAATCCTGCTACTCCCGTGGTGGTAACCTATTCCTGGAAAACCGATACCATAAAGCCTGAAATAATCAACAACAGTCCCGGCCTCGCCACCTATTGTAACCCAACAGTTACGCCACCTCAATTTACAGGCCTGGACAATTGCCAGGGAGGATTCGTTCCAAATGTTACCCCAGGATCCTTACTTGGATGTCAGTGCTTCAACAGCCAGTCATGGATCGCGAACTTTACAGATGATTGTGGAAACCATGCTATACCGGTGATGGTTACCTATAACTGGGTACAAGATACCGAGCCACCGGTGATAACCACTTCAGCATTCAGTCATGATCTGGGCGTCAATCCTGAAATTACTGCACCGTCATTCCAGGGCAATGATTTTTGCGAGGGTCCTTTCATCCCGGAAGTTGCTACACAAGGTCCGGTAAATACCAGTGGAAACAACTGGATGCAGTCATGGACCGCCACCCATACGGATAACTGCGGAAATCCTGCTGTTCCAATCACCATCACCTACACCTGGAGGATAGTGATCATTCAGTAAGATAGTGCTTCCGTAAAAAAGAAGAGGCCCTCTCTGCATACTGAGAAGGCCTCTTTTTTTATGATAAAACAAGATTATTCTTTGGTAAACTTTCCAACGCCTGTTCCCCGGGTTGTGCTGATTCTGATGACATAGATCCCTTTTGCAAGATCAGAAACAGAGATTTTACTTTCGGAAGAGTTTTTTACCCGGTTGCCGTTCATGTCAATGATCTGGCACTGCTTCAGCTGGCCGGAAGTACTGATGTTGATCATATCCGTGACAGGATTCGGGGAAATGGTAAAATCAACATGATTTTTATCTTTAATTCCGACGAGTACTGAAGATTTGAAAAAGTTGAAAGACGGCGCCTTCTTGTTATCCTCAGACCAGTAACCGATCTCCCCGTAGTTGTTCGTGTACCAGCGGTAGCTGTACCAGTTCACCATGCTGGTATCATTGAACGTCCAGCTGCTGCCGTTCCAGGTAAAGTTAGAATCAACCGAAGTGATCTGTTCTTTAACTCTCAAAACAGGAAAAGAGCCATCGGGCAGAATCATTGTTCCTGATGCATCCCCGTTCATGGTAACGGTTTCATGACTGATGGTCATGCTGGAATCCACCAGAACACCCGCGTTTCTTGATGCAATGGTAAAGGTGGCTTTGAAGGATTCGCTGCTGCTGCTTCCGAAAGTAAAAGGGCATTTCAGCTGAAGTGGAGCGGGTTCATATTTGACATGCAATCCCATCGTAAAAGTTCCGAAGATGGGCATATAGGTTTCATCGGCATACCATTTCCATCCCAGGTTAGTTGTTTCACAATAGTTGTAATTATAACTGCTACTGTTAGGATTATGATCTT
>JBLNAN010000173.1:0-6952 GCA_050259355.1 Syntrophothermus sp.
TTGGCGGCGCCATTGATGCGCGTTTTATGCCAGCTATTCTGAAGGGTATCATGGAAAAGATCGAGGAAGGACCGCTTACCGGATCTTATGCACGGGATATCGTCGTCAGTATTTATGATGGAAAGATGCACCCGGTAGATTCCAATGAAATTTCCTTCAAACTGGCAGGCAGAAATGCCTTCAGGGAAGCGTTCAAAAATGCTGGTCCGAAAATCCTTGAGCCGATTTATGACGTTGAAGTTATTGTTCCGGAAGATAAGATGGGTGATGTTATGACAGATCTCCAGGGGCGCCGTGCCGTGATCATGGGAATGGACAGCGAAGGTAATTACCAGAAGATCATCGCCAAGGTTCCCCTTGCAGAAATGAACCGGTACTCTACCGCACTCAGTTCTCTGACCAGTGGTCGTGCAACCTATTCCATGAAATTTGCTGAATACACGCAGGTTCCCGGCGATGTTCAGGACAAGCTGCTGAAGGCATACGAAGAGCAGGAGAAGGACGAGGAATAGTTCGACAAGCTCACTATAGTTCGACAAGCTCACTATTGTTCGGCTGGCTCACTATGTTCGGCTGATTCGACAAGCTCACCAGTCGGTGTTGTATTATTATATTAAAAAAATCCGGTCTGTAATGGGCCGGATTTTTTATAACTTGAACGGATGGAAAAACCGGAAAAACACGATGCGTTCGCGGTTCTGAAACTGAAAGATTACCGTCTCTTTATATCTTTCAGGTTTTTTATGACGATCGGGATCCAGATGCAGAGCATTATCGTGGGATGGCAGGTATATCAGCTGACCAAAGACCCGTTGTCGCTCGGGCTGATTGGACTGGCAGAAGCAATGCCTTTCATCATCGTGGCTTTGTTTGCAGGACATGTTGCCGACCGTTTTAACCGGAAAAAGGTGATCTTCTGGTTTGACCTTTTATTTCTTTCGGGAACCGGTCTGCTTTTGTTTTTCACCATTCATGCAGACACCGTTTTTACTCATTTCGGCGTCTTGCCCATTTATGCCGTGGTTGCAATATCCGGGGTAGCCCGGTCATTTTTATATCCTTCAACCATTGCCCTGATGGCCCAGATAGTACCCAGAAATCTCTACACCAATTCATCAACCTGGAACAGCACGGTGTGGCATATTGCAGCGATCACGGGTCCTGCCATAGGAGGACTTGCCTATGGATTTTATGGTGTAAAGATCTCGTACATGCTGGTAGTTGGCTTTATTTTGATCTCTGTAATGCTGTTGCTGCAATTGAAGGTGAAGTTCGACCTGGTGAAGGAGATAAAGACCGAGGAACTGAAGCAGCGGCTGATCTCGGGAATCCGGTTTGTGTTCAGTAATCAGTTACTACTGGGATCGATGGCACTTGATATGTTCGCGGTGCTTTTTGGCGGTGCCGTGGCCATGTTACCTGTTTTCGCGGCAGAGGTACTGAAGGTAGGTCCGCAGGGATTAGGTTTCTTAAGGTCTGCACCCATGGTTGGGGCCGTGATCATGTCGGTGGTGCTTGCCTACCGCCCGCCAATGGAAAATGCCGGAAAAGCCTTGTTCATTGGTGTCTCGGGATTCGGACTGAGCATCATCTGTTTTGCTTTATCCCGGAATTTCTATCTATCCATGTTCATGCTGATGCTGAGTGGTATGTTTGATAACATCAGCGTGGTGATCCGCAGTGCAACCATGCAGCTGGTAACTCCCGACGAGATGCGGGGAAGAGTCGCATCGGTGAACAGTATTTTCATTGGCTCATCCAACGAAATTGGATCTTTCGAATCGGGGGTGGCCGCAAAACTCCTGGGGCTGATCCCGTCGGTGATTTTCGGGGGGTCGATGACCCTGCTGATCGTGGCGGTTACCGCATGGCGGGCTCCATTGCTGAGGAAGCTGAATATCAGGAAACTAGCTTCCCATTAACTCCTCGATTTCAGCTACCGTCTTTGGGATGGGTTTTCCCAGTACACGGTAACCATCATTGGTCACCAGAACATCATCTTCAATTCTGATACCGCCAAAATCCTTATAGGTTTCGACCTTTTCGTAGTTGATGAATTCAGCGTTTTTATTTTCTTTCTTCCAGATGTCAATCAATTCAGGAATAAAATAAATACCGGGTTCAATGGTCATGACATAACCCGGCTGGAGTTTTCTGCCAAATCTCAGGAAGGCAAGTCCGAATTCGGTACTGCGCTGAAAGGTTTCATCATATCCGATATAATTCTCGCCAACCCCTTCCAGATCATGAACATCCAGACCCAGTGCATGTCCCAGACCGTGAGGGAAGAACAGTGCATGAGCTCCTGCACGAACGGCATCTTCCGGATTCCCCTTCATCAGGCCCAGAGCTGTAAGACCTTTGGCAATTTCCATCGCCGCAAGCACGTGAACGTCCTTGAAAGGAACACCCGGCTTAACTGCTTTTATAGCTTCCACGTTGGCTTTCAGGACGATTTCATAAATCTCCTTCTGACGCTGGTTGAATTTACCTCCTACCGGAACGGTGCGGGTGATATCACTGGCATAATGAAGTTCTGATTCACAGCCTGCATCCACCACGAGCATCCTTCCTTCCTGAAGAATATTGCCATGATAATGGTTGTGCAAGGTCTGGCCATTGATGGAAAGGATGACCGGGAAGGAAACGGGACCGGCAAAGGAAAGGGCCGTACCCTCTACAACGCCTGCAATTTCCTGCTCCCTGACACCGGGTTTCGCCATCTTCATGGCATTGGTATGCATCTGCCAGGCCACATCAACCATTTTTTCAATTTCTCTGATTTCCAGTTCATCCTTGGTGAGACGGAGTTTGACCACTGCCTTAATGAGATCCGTACTGGCATTGGCCTTCAACTCTTTGTGGGGAATTCCCAGCAAGTCGGAGAGCCAGAGTTTCGTTTCTCCCCTGTAAGGCGGCAGATAATGAATTTTTTTTGTTTCAGAAAGAGCTTTTTTGATTTTTCCCTCCACTTCATTCAGGGGAGCGGTGTTGGTAACACCTGCTTTTTCTGCCTGTTCCTTAATGGTGGGCTGAACACCCATCCAGATGATATCATCAATATCGATATCGTTTCCGAAGATATAATCCTTCCCGTCTTCCAGGTCAATAATGCCGGCCAGGTCAGGGTGATCCAATCCGAAAAAATACAGGAATGCACTATCCTGACGAAAAGAATAGGTGTTTGCCGGATAATTGAAGGCTGCTTCAGTATTGCCGGGGAAAAAGATGATTCCTCCTGATAATTCCTTGCGGAGCTTATTTCTTCTTTCGGTGTAGACGTTTGACGGGAACATAAATTAGATTGATTTTAAATATGTTAAAATTAAAGAACTAAATGTATTTTGAATAAAAATAAAAATCTATTTTTGATTTTCGACCAAAACAAAACAAATTTAGATAAAACCTGCTTATGAATTCTTCTTTTATGCGATTTTCATCCATCGGCAAGAAGATATGGATGTCCTTGCTGGGTTTGTTCCTGATGGTTTTCCTGATCATCCATCTGGGCATCAATCTTACGCTTTTGCGGGATGACAGTGGTGAGTGGTTCAGGGCTGCATCCCATTTCATGGGTACAAATTATATCATTAAAATGATGGAGATTGTCCTCTTCGCGGGATTTCTCCTGCACATCATTTTTTCCTTCATCCTCCAGATCAGAAACTGGGGGGCCCGGCCGGTCCGGTACGAGGTGCAACCCCAAACCGAGACGCCTTTCATGTCGAATTATATGGTCTACACCGGTATCATCGTGCTGATCTTCCTGGGCATTCATCTGATGGATTTTTATTTTACAAAATACGGGCTTGTTGAAGGACCAAAGCTTCCTGACGGGGAAGCTGATTTTTATACCATTGCCGCGGGGCTTTTCACCCAACCCCTGTATTCCTCCATGTACATTATCCTGATGATCGTGCTGGGCTTTCATTTGTATCATGCATTTGAATCTGCCTTCCAGACCCTGGGACTTCGTCATCATAAATATTACAGCACGGTAAGGGTTTTGGGGATTCTTTATTCCATCATCATTCCGTTAGGTTTCATTATCATTCCCGTTTATTATCTTATTTAATCAAGATATGGCAGATCTTAATCCAAGAATTCCAAAAGGTCCCCTGAAAGGGAAATGGTTAAGCTACAAAGAACATCAGAATCTGGTCAATCCCAGTAATAAAAGGAAATTTGATATCGTGGTGGTGGGTACCGGTCTTGCCGGTGCATCCGCTGCTGCCTCGCTGGGAGAGATGGGTTTCAATGTGAAGATATTCTGTTACCAGGACAGTCCCCGCCGGGCCCACAGTATTGCGGCCCAGGGAGGGATCAACGCGGCGAAGAATTATCCCAATGACGGAGACAGCGTGTATCGCCTGTTTTATGACACCATCAAGGGTGGTGACTACCGTGCCAGGGAATCCAATGTTTACCGTTTGGCTGAGATGAGTAACGCGATCATCGACCAGTGTGTTGCACAGGGCGTTCCTTTTGCCAGGGAATATGGCGGATCACTGGAAAACCGTTCATTTGGCGGGGCCCAGGTATCCCGAACTTTTTATGCACGGGGTCAGACCGGTCAGCAATTGCTTTTGGGCGCTTACCAGGCGCTTAGCAGGCAGATCGCCGCAGGAACTGTAAAGTTGTTCAATCGCCACGAGATGATGGACCTGGTGCTAGTTGACGGCAAAGCACGGGGAATTATCTCCAGAGACCTGATCACGGGGAAACTTGAACGTCATTTTGGCCATGCCGTGGTACTGGCAACCGGAGGATACGGGAATGTCTTTTTCCTGTCCACTAATGCAATGGGCTCTAACGTGAGCGCAGTATGGCAGGCCATGAAGAAAGGGGCGTTCTTCGCAAATCCCTGTTTCACGCAAATTCATCCCACCTGTATTCCGGTACATGGCGATTACCAGTCGAAGCTGACCCTCATGAGTGAGAGTCTCAGGAATGACGGGCGTATCTGGGTGCCGAAAAAGAAAGAAGATGCCGGGGCCCTGCGCCAGGGTAAACTTAAAGCCAATAATATTCCGGATGAGGACCGTGATTATTTTCTGGAAAGAAGATATCCGGCATATGGAAATCTTGTTCCCCGCGATGTTGCATCGAGAGCTGCAAAGGAAAGATGTGATGCAGGTTATGGAGTAGGAGAAACCGGGCTGGCAGTATTTCTTGATTTCAAGGATGCAATTGCCCGGCTGGGAAAACATGTTATTCAGGAAAGATATGGCAACCTTTTCCAGATGTACGAGAAAATCGTTGATGAGAATCCTTACGAAAACCCGATGATGATCTATCCTGCCGTGCATTATACCATGGGTGGTTTATGGGTTGATTATGAACTGATGTCTTCGGTAACAGGATTGTTCGTCGCCGGTGAGGCCAATTTCTCTGACCATGGTGCCAACCGCCTGGGTGCCTCCGCGCTTATGCAGGGCCTCGCTGACGGTTATTTTGTCCTTCCCTACACCCTGCAAAACTACCTTGCCAATGAATTAAAATTCCCGCGGATGACGACCAACGAGCCAGCATTTGATGAGACAGAAAAAGATGTCAGGGAACGGCTTCAGAAACTGATCAATATCAAGGGAACCAAGACGGTGGATCATTTTCACAAAGAACTTGGCAAGATCATGTGGGAATATGTCGGGATGGCAAGAACAGAAGCGGGTTTGAGCAAAGCCATAGACCTGATAACAAAGCTCAGGGCGGAATTCTGGAAAGATGTTAAAATCCCCGGAACCATTGACGAGATGAATGGCGAGCTTGAGAAAGCAAACCGTGTTGCTGATTTTCTGGAACTGGGAGAACTTCTTGCCCGGGACGCATTGCTGAGAAACGAAAGCTGCGGGGGGCATTTCAGGGAAGAATACCAGACAGAAGAAGGTGAATGCATGCGAAACGATGCAGAATACAAATTTGTTGCTGCCTGGGAATATGAAGGGGAAGGAAGATTCAAACTTCACAAGGAACCCCTTGAATATGAAGAGATCGAGGTGAAGCAGCGTGTGTACAAATAAAAATAACTGACAAAATTGTTCATTTATGGATCTGACATTAAAAATCTGGCGCCAGAAAAACAGTACGTCGAAGGGGAGTTTTCAAACCTACAAGCTGAAAGACATTTCTCCCAACTGTTCATTTCTGGAGATGCTCGACATCCTGAACGATCAGCTCATTCTACGCAATGAGGACCCGGTGGCATTTGATCATGACTGCAGGGAAGGTATCTGCGGGATGTGCAGTTTGTACATCAATGGCCGGCCGCATGGTCCGGATGAAGGCGTGACCACTTGTCAGTTGCACATGCGGAAGTTCAAAGACGGTGATACCATTGTTGTTGAACCCTGGAGGGCAAAACCTTTCCCCGTCATCAAAGATCTTATCGTTGACCGTCAGGCATTTGACAAGATCATCCAGGCAGGCGGTTTTATCTCCGTCAATACCGGAGGTGCTGCCGAAGCCAATAATATCCTTGTTCCCAAAGAAAAATCAGAATTATCCATGGACGCCGCGGCCTGTATTTCCTGCGGTGCCTGCGTGGCAGCTTGTAAAAATGCATCCGCAATGCTTTTCGTGGCTGCCAAGATCTCGCATCTTACCTTGTTGCCGCAAGGACATGTGGAGGCAAAGGAAAGGGTTCAGAAGATGGTTGCGAAGATGGATGAGCTCGGATTTGGCAATTGCACGAATACTTATGCCTGCGAGGCAGAATGTCCGAAACTTATCTCTGTCACCAATATCGCCAGAATGAACAGGGAGTTTATCAGGGCGAAGGTTGGGTAGTTATAATTTAAATTCATAATTGACAAGCTTATCCGTTTTTTGTACATTGCATTTGAATTTTTTTAATATTAAAAAAATCTTCATATTATTTTTATTTTTATCTGCAATTACTTTAAACGCCCAGTGGGCGCCAACTTCCTGCCCGGTAACGGAAGCCATTTATTTT
>JBLNAN010000174.1:0-8596 GCA_050259355.1 Syntrophothermus sp.
CATATCACGCGTAAGCAATCTCTCGACGGCAGTATTCCTACCGGATTCCAGAGAACTGCCATCATCGGGGTAGAAGGAGAAATACCACTGAAGAACAAAACCATCAGACTTATTCAGCTCAGCCTTGAAGAAGATTCCTGCAGGGAAGTCTCGGATATCGGTCATACCCGAATCTACAGGACGGATCGTTTGGGAATGCCATTGATTGAAACGGTGACCTATCCCGATTGCGTTAATCCCGAGGAGGTAATGGAAGCCTGTAACTATATCCGTTTCCTGAACCGGTCGACGGGCAAGGTTAGAACAGGGATTGGCGCGGGCCGGGAAGATGTTAACGTGAGTTGCAAGGGGGGTACCCGGGTGGAGATTAAAGGCGTTGCTCATACCAAGTGGATACCCGAGCTGACCCACAACGAGGCCTTCCGCCAGTGGGCGCTGCTCCACATCAAAGATGCCCTGAAACAACAGGTTGCCGATCCGGCAAAATGGAAGCCCCGCGCAAGGGAACTCAATTTTTACATGTTCGGATTCCCATCAGCCGCGCTGACCGAGGCCGAGCAGAAAGGTCACAAGATCATCGCCATCAACCTTCCTGATTTCAGGGGCATTCTCTCTCATTTCACCCAGCCTGGCAAGTCGTTCGCAAACGAGATTTCAGAAAGACTGAAGGTTATCGCCTGCCTCGAATTGCCGAATATGACCCATTCCGAGGAAATAGAGCCTACAATTGCTGAAAACGACTTCGTGAAGATCCGCGAGATGCTGAAGGCAAAGGAAAATGATTCACAGATCATCATCTGGGGACCGGATGCTGATATGAAAACCGCTCTCGAAACCATCGAGGAACGCTGCCGAATGGCTTTCGAAAAGGTGCCCAATGAAACCCGCAAGTCATTTGCCGATGGCACCACGATATTTGAACGCGTGCTCCCAGGTGCCGACCGCATGTATCCTGATACCGACTCAAAACCTATTCCGCTGGAGGACAAACAAATCACGGATACCGAGAAAAACCTTCCCACGGAGATCGTCGACCGATACAAGCAGATGAAGAAGTGGGGTATCCCTGAAGATACCTTTCATTATATCTTCACCAACAATTTGTTCCCCATCATGGAAAGAATCATCAGTGAACTCAAGGTTAACCCGGTGCTGGTGGGTACTTTCTTCGGCCACAGGCTGAAATTCGTTGAAGGACATTACACCTGTCCCGGCAACTTCCCGTACCCGGTTTTGTTTGACTTGTTCAAATTTCTGAAGGATAACAACCTGCAGTTTGATCTTCTCAGGCTGATGTTGCCCATACTGTATGAACATCCGAAAATGGATTTTGAATCCGTTCTGAACAGCATGAAATTCAAAAAAATTCCTGAAAAGGAAATTCTTTCGAACGTACCTTTCCTGAAGGAGAAATTTGCCAGTATCCGCAGGTCACAGGACAGCAAAGACGAGCACGACTGGATCATGGGACAGCTGAAAACCATGGCAACCGGCAACATTTCACCAACCGTATTGAGCAAACATATTAACACTGAGACAAAATGAGCGAAGATTTTTTCCAGGGCTACAAAGGCTCTGCACTCGAAATACTGAAGAAATACAACGTACGGGTTTGGGGACAGGCTGAGATTGAGACTACCCGCGGCTCTTTCAAGGGAACGATTCTTCCCAGGGCCGAGAATGATGATGATAAACATATCGTGGTAAAGATCATCACCGGTTACAACATCGGGATCGATATTGCCACCATCACCGGGATGAAAGAGACAGGCTATAAAAAAGCCGTTTATAAAATTCCTGAAAAAGAATTTCCCGTAACACCGGGTCTGCCCAATGTAAAACTTATCGGAACGGGTGGAACCATTGCCTCCAGGCTTGATTACCGTACCGGAGCAGTAATTCCGGCCTTTACGCCAGGTGAGCTGTATGGTGCCGTTCCTGAACTGGCCGACATCTGTAACCTTTCGACTGAAAAGATCTTTGCCGTTTTCAGTGAGAACATGGGGCCAGAGCAGTATAAAAAACTGGCCATTACCATTGGAAAAGAGATTGAAAAAGGTGTGGAAGGCATCGTGATTGGTCATGGAACCGATACTTTGCATCACACGGGCGCCGCTCTGACCTTCATGGTACAGAACTCACCTGTTCCTATCATCCTGGTTGGATCCCAGCGGTCATCTGACCGCCCGAGCTCAGATGCTGCACTCAATCTCATGCACGCCACCACGGCCGCCGGTCATGGCGACATCGCGGAGGTCATGATCTGCATGTTTGGTCCCACTTCTGATGAATACGGTTTCCTGCACAGGGGAACCCGCGTGCGCAAGATGCATTCGTCATACAGATCTACTTTCCGGACGCTGGGCGACACCCCGGTTGCTACCGTTACCCGTAAAGGAGTCGTGCCCATTAAAAAGGAATATAACCACCGGCGCAAAGACCAGAATGTAAATATCTATCCCTATTTCGAGGAGATGGTTTCAATCGTGTATTATTACCCGAATATGAAGCCTGATATCATTGATTCCCTGGTCGACAATGGTTACAAGGGAATCGTAATCGCCGGTACCGGTTTGGGTCACGTGAATAAGCCCCTGTACCCAGCGATCGAGCGCGCGGCCAAGAAAGGCGTTCACATATACATGACCGTCCAGACCTTGTGGGGCTACGTGCACATGTTCGTGTATGATACCGGAAGAGACCTGATGGCCAAGGGCGTTGTGCCTGCCGGGAACATGCTTCCGGAAGTGGCTTATATCAAGCTGGGATGGGTCCTGGGTCAAACCAATGATCCGGAAAAAGTACGGGAAATGATGCTTACCCCGATCAACGACGACATTACACCCCGCGAACCCTATAACGGCTATCTTATTTACCAGGGTGGCGTTCAGGAAGTTGAAGATTTTATCCGCAAAGTACATAAATAATTAATCACGAATGACGATGTAATCGTATTCGGTCAAAACCTATTCGTAAAACCAGACAAATGATCAACAAAACCATGAAATCGTGGATGCTGATGCTGGTGATCTCCATGGTCACCCTCACTTCCGTAGCACAAAAAACCTATAAATTCGACACCGTTCCGGGCGATCCCCTGAAAGTTAAAATCTGCACCTTGTCCAACGGGATGAAGGTTTACATGAGCGTTTACAAAGACGCACCCAGGATCCAGACGGCCATTGCTGTCAGGACAGGAAGTAAAAATGATCCCGCGGATAACACCGGTCTTTCTCATTATCTGGAACACATGATGTTCAAGGGGACCGATGAGTTTGGCACCAAGGATTTTACTTCTGAAAAGGTATTGCTGGATCAGATTTCAACAAAATTCGAGCAATATCGCAAAACTTCTGATACCGTGATGAGGAAGAAGATTTATCACCAGATCGACAGTCTCAGCGGCGTTGCATCCAAATTTGCCATACCGAATGAATATGACAAATTATTGTCAGTGATTGGTGCCAAAGGAACGAATGCTTTTACCTCCTTTGAACAGACCGTCTATATCAACGATATTCCTGCAAATAAAATTCAGCCGTGGCTCGAGATTGAATCGGAAAGATTTAAAGACCCGATCTTCCGTCTTTTCCACACCGAGCTGGAAACGGTTTACGAGGAAAAAAATATCAGTCTCGACAATGATGACAACAAGGTTTTTGAAAGTCTTTTTTCAGGACTTTTCAAGAAGAACACCTATGGTACCCAAACAACCATCGGAACCGTTGAACACCTGAAGAACCCCTCGCTGGTAGCACTCCGTAATTATTACGCCAGCCGGTATGTTCCCAACAATATGGCCATCATCATTGCAGGAGATTTTAATCCCAGTGAAGTGATCAAACAGATTGATGCCACCTTTGGTAAACTTCAGTCAAAACCCGTTGCAAAATATGTTCCGGCGAAAGAAGATTCTATTACGGCTCCGATCGTTAATACCGTGTTTGGTCCTGATGCGGAATCTGTTACGATGGGATACAGGCTGGGTGGATCAGACACCAAAGATGCTGATTTGCTCACCATTTTCAACATGATCCTCAGCAACAGCACGGCTGGTCTTTTTGATCTGAACCTGAACCAGGGACAGAAAGTTCTGGAAGCAGGCGCATTTGCCTATACCCTGAAAGATTACAGTGTTGAATGGCTGTATGGCAAAGCCAAGGAAGGTCAGAGTCTTGAACAGGTCCGCGACCTGATGCTCGAGCAGATCGAAAGGGTAAAAACCGGTGGGTTCCCCGACTGGCTGATCCCTGCCATTATCAATGATCTTAAGCTTTCTGAAATCAGAACGAGCGAGTCCAACCAGGGCAGGGTATTCAGCCTGATGGATGAATTTATCAAGGAGACCCCGCGCGTGGAGGATGTAAAACGGATTGAACGGTTGTCGAAGATCACCAAAGATCAGGTGGTTGCTTTTGCCAATAATAATTTCAGGCAGAATTACGTGATTGTTTTCAAGAAGACCGGACAAGCTCCCGAAACGAAAAAGGTAACCAAGCCTGAAATTACCCCGGTTACCATGAACCGTGATGATGAATCAGCTTTTCTGAAAAAAATCATGGACGAGAAGACTCCGAATATTGAGCCGGTTTTCCTCGATTATAACAAAGACATCAAAAAACTGGCAGGCAAAAGCCAGATTCCCGTGTTGTATACCTATAATAAAGAAAACAAGACCTTTTCCCTGTACTACTATTTTGACATGGGTACCAAGAACAACAAGGCGCTTGGTATGGCCATGGATTATATAAAATACCTGGGAACTTCAAAGATGGCACCCAGCCAGGTTCAGGAAGAATTTTACAAACTGGGATGCTCGTTCAACGTTTCCAATTCTGAGAACGAAGTATGGGTTTCACTTTCGGGCCTGAGCGAAAATATGGTTAAAGGCGTTCAGCTTTTCGAGAACCTTCTTTCTGATTGTCAGCCTGACGTGAATGCTTTCCAGAATCTCGTGGTGGATATCAAAAAACGCAGGTCAGATGATAAACTGAGCAAGAACAGCATTTTGTGGAGCGCCATGTACAATTATGGTGTGTATGGTCCCAAATCACCTTTCACCAATATCATTCCCGAGGGAGATATGAAAACCCTGGGTCCTGATACGCTGATTTCTCTAATCAGAAACCTCAATACTTATAAGCACCGCATACTTTATTATGGTCCTGAAAATACAGTAAAGGTACTTTCGGTGATTGATAAAGAACATAAAGTGCCCGGTACCCTTAAACCGGTTCCACCGCCTGCAAAATTTGAAGAACTTCCTACCACCAAAACCCAGGTTTATGCCGTTGGTTATGACATGAAACAGGTGGAGATCATCATGATGGCGAATTCGGAGAAATATGATAAAACAAAAGTTCCCGTTATCCGCCTGTTCAACGAGTATTTCGGCGGAAGCATGAATTCAATCGTGTTTCAGGAGATCAGGGAGTCGAAAGGTCTTGCCTACAGCGCCTATGCAGGATACAGGATGCCCCAGCAACCATACCAGCATTATTATCTTTTCTCCTATATCGGAACACAGAATGATAAACTTCCGGAAGCAATGAAAGCGATGATGGGGATTTTCAATAATATGCCCGAATCTGAAAAGGCGCTGAATGCATCCAAAGAAGCAATCATCAACAAGATCAGGACAGAAAGAATTACCAAGTCAGCGGTTCTTTTCAATTATATCAATGCTGAAAAGTTCGGTCTCACTTACGATATCCGCAAGGATGTATACCAGAAAGTGCCCACAATGACTTTTGCAGATCTGAAAACCTTCCAGCAGGCCAATATCAAAAACAGGAATTTTACCATTCTTGTTTTGGGCAACCAGGACCAGATGGATCTGAAAACGCTGGGTAGTTATGGTAATATCACCAAACTGTCGCTGGAAGATATCTTTGGATATTGATCAGAAATTGATAGAATAGAGAAATTCAAAAGCCACCGTTTTGTCGTCAGGGAAATAAATACTCCTGACACCCAGTTCAAAGGGATAAATAAAACGGAGGATATGAAGGTCAAAAGTTAATTCGGCACCCGTTGAACGGTAATAGTTCCAACGGGTGTCTTCTTTTTCCTCGGCATAATCCGCGAACAGGTTCAGCTTGATTCTCTTGATATACAAAACAGAACCGATGCTGAGATCAGGATTGATCAGCGGAAGCTTATAATTGACCTGTAAACTTCGCAATTCCTTATTGTCCTTGCCGGATATCCCTCTTGGATAGGCCACATAATCGGGAAAATCATAACCGTACAACGATCTCTTTTTTTCCTGCTGAATCCCGGCATAAAACCAGAAACCGTGATGTCTGAAAAAACCTCTCAGGTAAAGATTGCCTTCAGCACTCAGAACAGAAGCATAACGGGCGCTTTCAAAAGGAGTATTCCTGAACCGGACATCCAGGGTCTGGCCCCAGGCCGGATACATATCCTGGTGATTGGAAATGATAAAATCAGAAAGATATAAACGATAATCAATGGTTTGATAATACTTGCTGATAAAGCCACCGGGTGTTTTAGGACCCGGTTTTTGTTCAAGATAAGTTAACCCTGCCGATGGCTGTACCAAACGGATATGTCTGCCCCGGGAAAGATTCAGCGGAACCGCCGTGTTAAACTGAAAATTCATTTCCCTGAAGGTGTAACGGCGCAATTCTGACGAATGGGCTGGCCGGTACTGTCCGGCGCGATCGCCATAATCAAAATAAAAATTCAATTCAGGATAAAAGCCCTGATAACTGTAACGGGCGTAATATTTTCCGGCTTCTTCATTCAGATCATATTCATAACCCAGGGTTGTAAAACTTGTATTCAGGATATTCTGGGAATTTATACTTACTCCCGGCTTAACGGTCAGATTTCCTGCATCCAGCGATGCCGGTGCCCAGCTATGAGGATTGAAGAGCGTAAGCCATTTGGAATATCTTTTTACAGGATATGTTTTTCCATGGATGCTGTCATTTCCACTGAGCATCAGATACAATTTTCTGTTCAGGGAACTGTCCTGCACATTGAATTTTTCCTGATCAGCGATGGCCTCATATAACCGGATCGAATGGTTCGTGATGTTTTCTACGGGGACCCATTTGTTGGTATCCATGGGCATCTCAGCAATCATGGATCCATCGGAAGTATAATCAAGAAAAGTCATCAGCGAACGGTCACCGGTGAAATCAGGATCTGAAGTAAAGAATTTTGATGAAATTATTCTGAAGATCTTATGCGACAGCGTGTCGAGAACATACATATCCTGAAGGCCTGAATAATCAGCTGCATAAACGATAAAATGATCGCGGTAATAGGCGGGGCCTGACATTTCCCTGAAGCTGAAGGGAAGCAGGTTTTTTATTTTTCCGGAGGAGAGATCAATCTCGCTGATGGTTTTTCCCTTTTCGGTAACCAGCGTAAAAATAAGATGATTTCCGTCCGGTGCCCAGACCGGTGTTTCAGCATAATTGTTTTGAGGAATTTTGAAGATTTGCAATACTTTTCCATTGGAAACATCCAGGATGTCGATATAGCAATTGTACTCGTCATCAGTTCTTATCGCTGAAATCTTCTTCCCCTCAGGTGAGAATGCAGGGGCGAAATATCTCGTGCGGTGGGTTAAAAAAAAGGCTTTGTTTTTTTTAAAATCATAGACGCGGATGACGGAATAATCCTTGTTTCGCCAACGGGGATGCGGTTGCCATTCCGACCAGGTGAGGAGATTTCCTGATATGGAAAGTGATTCGTCGTAACCATATCCTTTTGCAACGAGTTTTTTTTCTTCACCCGTGATCCTGTTTACGCTCACCATCCAGTCAACATCTTCATTTGTTTCTTTTTCCGTTGCAATGATGGTATCATTTTGAAAAACCGGATGAACATAATGGGTGTAATTCCTGGGATTTCTCGCGGTGATGTACCGGATATCCGAGTATTTCTCCGCATCCTCCTGATGCTGCCAGTCTTTCCTTAGTTCTTCGAGCGATTTCCGGTAAAGCTTTACTTTCGTGAGGCCGGTTTCTTTCTTGATTCCTGATGAAAAGGGAACCACCATGAACGGCATCCGGGCCGTTCGGTTCAATGCTGAATTCCACACCTTTGTTCCATATTGCTTCCGTACCTGTGCCACGAGCGGGTATCCCAGTTCGTACTGGTTTGGCGTAAAGGTTTTATAGGATCCCAGAACCGCTTTATCATAGGCATAAATTCCCTTTTCCAGCAACTGTGCCCTGAGGATGTTTTCAAACGTGGGAGTACGGCCCCTGCCGGAGTTTGACAGTGCTGTTTCGGTAACGGTGGCGTCGCCTTCCAAAAACCAGGATGGAACATACAAGCCGAGAATGCCTCCCGTGATCTGTTCTCCGAAGAGAAAATACAACACCCGGGTAAATCCCTGGTTCATCTTGCTGATCTGTACCGTGTGGCGGTATTCATGAATGGCCAGCTGTTCCAGCCAGTCTTCCGCGTACAGATCCTGCGGGGGATTGGGATAGAGTTCGATCCTGCGGGGTGCCCAGACGGTAAGACCATTTGAATTTGTTGATTTTGTATGCAACAGGACAGGAACCCTTGGCACTTTTGCATGAAGGGTCAGGGTTTCGGCACGGGAAAC
>JBLNAN010000175.1:0-3984 GCA_050259355.1 Syntrophothermus sp.
ATTATTGAAATGATAATCTTCCCTGCGCATGTAGAGATAATTGTTCTCGAGGAAAACATCCCCGCTCAGGATATTGATGTCAAGATAAGTTTTGGATGAGTGCATGAGAGAGGGGTTCAACTGAAGACCATTGACTCCTGAATAATTCCCAAGCGTGGTTCCCAGCATATCCTGCCCGTTGAGATGTTCAGAAAAGAATGTAAAAAAAAGAAGTAATAAAGGAGCAAGAAATGTATTTGGGTATCTTTTCATATTTTTTATTCTGGTGAATTAAGTATCCACGAAGTGTTTTATAGCAATAGTTGTACCCTTTGATAAATGACACGGTTTTTCAGGAAAAGTTGTATTCAATAAAAAGTATAGAAGCCATAAAAAAGATGTATCTTCGCGCTCCTTAAGAAGGCATGCGGATGTGGCGTAATTGGTAGCCGCGCAAGACTTAGGATCTTGTGCCTTATGGCGTGGGGGTTCGAGTCCCTTCATCCGCACAATTTATTAATCATATTTTACAATTTTCATGAATATTACCAGAGAAAACACAGGAGATCTGACTGCAACCGTAAAGATCGAGATCAGCAAGCAGGATTATGACGAGAAAGTTAACAAGGCGCTGAAGGATTACCAGCGTAAATCCAATATTCCAGGGTTCCGTCCGGGTCATGTGCCTTTCGGAATGATAAAAAAAATGTATGGCAAGGCCATCCTGGCCGATGAGGTAAATCATCTTCTCTCAACCACGCTGATGGATTACATTCGTGATGAGAAGCTGGATGTTCTTGGAAATCCAGTTGCGAATGAAGAAAAGACCCCCGATGTAAATTTCGATACACAGACGGATTTTGAATTTTATTTTGATCTCGGACTGGCGCCTGTCATCGACCTTAATCTCGGGGAGATACAAGGAATTACCCGATATAAAATCGCTGTTGACGATAAAATGATCGACCAGTACGTGACAGACATGAGAACCCGTTATGGGAATGAGACTCATCCTGAAGAATCCGGACAAAATGACATGATCAGGGGCGAACTTCAGGAGGTAAACGAGGATGGTACGGCTGTTGAAGGAGGTATTAAAAAAACATCGATGATCTCACTGCAGTCATTTTCAGGAGAAGAAAGCAAGGTGCCTTTTACGGGGCTGACAAAAGAAGCGAAAGTCCGGATCAAACCCCTGGATATGTTTGCCGATGCATTCGAGGCTTCCAAAGTACTCGGCCTTACAACAGATCAGGTGGAAAAACCCGGTCTGCTGCTTGATTTTACTGTTTCTGATATTTATCATATCGAGCCCGCTGAACTCAAAGAAGAGTTTTTCGGGAAAGTGTTCCCTGGTGAAGAAATTGCCAGCGAGGAGGATTTCAGACAACGGGTTAAGAAAGATGCCGAAACCGGATTTGAATCTGAAACTGACAAGCTATTTTACCGTCATGTAACCGATCATCTGGTCAAGGAGGTAAATGTTCCGCTGCCTGACCAGTTCCTGAAAAGGTGGCTCCGCGACCAGAAAGAAAACAGGATGAGTGCCGAGGAAGTTGATTCCCAGTATGATATGTTTGCTGAATCGATGAAATGGCAGCTCATTGAGAATAAACTGATAAGGGAAAATGAAATTAAAGTTTCGGAAGAAGATATCCGGGCTTATATAAAGAACTATTTCCTGCGGCAGATCCCTTTGAATATTCAGGATGCAGAAGCAGAATCAAGATACGATTCACTGGTTGATACCGTGATGAAAAACGAGGAACAGGTCAGGAAGATAAATGATGAATTATATAGTGCGAAACTGCTTGATCTGCTGAAGGAAAAGGTGAATACAGAGGAAAAAGAGGTTTCCTACGATGAATTCATTAAATTTGTATCTGAACTAAAAGCTCACGATCACGATCATGATCATGAACATCACGATCACGAACATCATCATGACCACGATCATGAACATGATCATGACCATGACCACAATCATTAAAAAAAAGAAGAATGGACGAATTTTCGAAATACGCAACCCGGCACATGGGGATCAATCCCCTGGGACTTGAGAAATA
The DNA here is from genome assembly GCA_050259355.1 of Syntrophothermus sp. Taxonomy (GTDB): domain Bacteria; phylum Bacteroidota; class Bacteroidia; order Bacteroidales; family FEN-979; genus FEN-979. The sequence goes on from JBLNAN010000175.1 coordinate 2,046, forward strand.
CAGGAAGGTAGCATCCAATTACATTTCACCCACCATTATTGAAGAACGACAACTGAACATTGCCACCATGGACGTGTTTTCACGTCTTATGATGGACAGGATCATTTTCCTTGGAGTTCCCATTGATGATTATGTCGCCAATATTATCCAGGCGCAGTTGCTGTTCCTTGAATCTGTTGATGCCAGAAAGGATATCCAGATTTATCTGAATACGCCCGGCGGATCAGTTTACGCCGGTCTGGGGATCTACGACACGATGCAATATATCAACCCCGATGTTGCTACCATTTGTACCGGTATGGCAGCGTCCATGGGCGCCGTGCTGTTATGTGCCGGTGCAAAGGGAAAGCGTACCGCTTTGACCCATTCCAGGATCCTTATTCACCAGCCTATGGGAAGTGCACAGGGACAGGCATCGGATATCGAGATCACAACCCGTGAAATTCAGAAATTGAAAAGGGAATTGTATGAAATTATTGCCACCCATTCGGGACAACCATACAAGAAAATTCTGAAAGACGGCGACAGGGATTTCTGGATGAATGCTATTGAAGCAAAGACTTACGGAATGATCGACGAAATACTCGTCAGAAGCAAAACAGCTTAATCCTGATATAATGGCAAAAAGCGCTGAACGTTGTTCATTCTGCGGCAGGGAAAAGAAAAATACCAATATTCTTATTGCCGGCTTGAATGCTCATATTTGTGATTATTGTGTCCAGCAGGCACAACTGATCATGGACGAAGAAATGTCAGCAAAGAAACAGGCAGAAATTCCTGACTATACCCTGCTGAAGCCCATGGAGATCAAAAAACATCTGGACCAGTACGTGATTGGTCAGGATGAAGCAAAAAAGATTCTGGCAGTAGCGGTTTACAACCACTATAAAAGAATATTCCATGTTAAAAAGGCCAAGGACGATGATGTGGAGATCGACAAGTCAAACATTATCCTTGTTGGTGAAACCGGTACTGGCAAGACCCTGATGGCAAGAACCATTGCCAAAATGTTACATGTTCCCTTCTGCATTGCTGATGCGACTGTTCTCACCGAAGCAGGTTATGTAGGGGAAGATGTGGAAAGTATCCTGTCGAGGCTTCTGCAGGTTGCTGATTACAATGTTGCTGCCGCGGAAAGAGGAATTATTTTCATTGATGAAATCGACAAGATCGCCCGGAAAAGTGATAATCCATCTATCACCCGCGATGTTTCCGGTGAAGGTGTCCAGCAGGCCCTTCTGAAACTCCTGGAAGGATCGGTTGTGAATGTTCCGCCCCAGGGAGGCAGAAAGCACCCGGAACAGAAAATGATCCAGGTCAATACCCAGAATATCCTGTTTATCACCGGCGGGGCATTCGATGGAATCGAGAAAAAGATCGGAAGCAGGCTGAATACCCATATGGTGGGTTATTCCGTTAGCCGTGACCGGCACGTGGTCGACAAGGAGAATATCCTTCAGTATGTTTCCCCGGTTGACCTGAAAGCGTTTGGCCTGATCCCGGAACTTGTTGGCCGTCTGCCCATTGTTACCTATCTTCATTCTCTCGACCGGGAAACTCTCAGGCGAATCCTTACGGAACCAAAGAATTCCCTTATCAGGCAATATACCAAACTCCTGGATATGGATGGAATCAAGCTGGTTTTTGACCCGGAAGCATTGGACATGATTGTTGATAAATCCATTGAATTCAAGCTGGGTGCAAGGGGATTAAGATCTATTCTCGAGGAGATCATGACTGACTCCATGTATGATATTCCTTCAAAAGGAAATGTCAAAACTCTCCGGATAAACAAGGCTTTTGTCGAGGAGAAATTCAGAAGAGGCAGCATCGCCAGATTGAAGGTTGCCTGACAATAATGCTGCATCCCATTTCGTTTTTATCACCGAAGTAAATGGCATAGCCGGGGATGAAATTTTTATTTTCCATATTGTTCTTC
>JBLNAN010000176.1:0-3788 GCA_050259355.1 Syntrophothermus sp.
GTAACCGCGAATACGGGTTCAAGACCGGAAGTGGTCTGCGAGAGAATACTGACCGATCCTGTCGGGGCGATGGTGAGCAGAGCGACATTCCTGCGGCCGTAGGCCTTCATGTCGTCGTACATTTCCGGTGCGGCCTGTGCAAGGCGTTGCATGAAAGGATTATTTTTTTCTCTTTCCCAGTTGTACATGGGAAACGCGCCTCTTTCCCGGGCCATTACCACGGAAGACCTGTAGGCTTCCAGCGCCAGCATCTTGTGTACTTCCACCGAGAAGGAGATGGCTTCATCAGAACCATAGCGGGTACCCAGTGCGGCAAGCATATCCCCTTCGGCCGTGATGCCGAATCCGGTACGTCTGCCCTGGATGGCTTTTTTCCTGATGTTCAACCACATGTTTCTTTCCCTGCTCTTGATTTCATCCGGTTCCGGATCATCATCAATCTTCTGGAGGATCCTGTCGATCTTCTCGAGTTCCAGATCGATGATGTCGTCCATCATCCGCTGGGCCTTGTGGACATGATCTGTAAACAGTTTCCCGTTGAAACTGGCCTCGGCTGTGAAAGGTTTTTCCACATAGCTGTACAGATTGATTGCCAGTAAACGGCAGCTATCGTATGTACAGAGAGGAATTTCGCCGCAAGGATTGGTAGATACCGTTTTAAAGCCCAGATCAGCATAACAATCCGGTAAAGATTCCCGGATTATCGTGTCCCAGAAAAGAATGCCGGGCTCGGCGGATTTCCATGCATTATGAACGATCTTGTTCCAGAGTTCGCGTGCCTTGATGGTCTTCGTAACTTTGGGTTCTTTTGCATCTATGGGGAAATGCTGGACAAAATCAGTATCGTTGATGGCGGCTCTCATAAAGTCATCCGTAAGCTTCACCGAAATGTTTGCTCCCGTCACTTTACCGGCAACCAGCTTTGCATCAATGAAATGCTCTGCATCCGGGTGAATGACTGAAATGCTGAGCATCAGTGCACCGCGTCTGCCTTCCTGGGCAACTTCCCTTGTAGAATTTGAATATCTTTCCATGAAAGGAACGATACCCGTGGAGGTGAGCGCGCTGTTCTTTACCAGGCTGTGCTTCGGGCGGATATGACTCAGATCGTGACCCACGCCACCCCTTCTTTTCATCAGCTGAACCTGTTCTTCATCCGTTTTCATGATGGCCCCGTAGGAATCTGAAGATCCTTCATTACCAATAACGAAACAGTTGGAAAGAGAACCAATTTGCAGGTTGTTTCCAATCCCGGCCATCGGTGATCCCTGTGGAATAATATATTTGAAATCCCTGATAAGCTCAAAGATTTCATCTTCACTCATGGGATTAGGATATTTCTTCTCCACCCTTGCAATCTCGCGGGCAATTCTACGGTGCATATCATCCGGTGTAAGCTCGTACAGCATACCTTCCGAATTCTTCAGGGCATATTTGTTCACCCACACGTCGGCAGCAAGCGCATCACCCTTGAAATATTCCGTTGATTTTGCTATGGCTTCTGCAGCCGTATACGTTTGATTTTCTTTTTTCTTTTCTCTTTCCTTCATTTCAAAATCATCCGCCGTCACTTTCGGACGCGTCCAGTTTAACAGTTTCTCGTCGTATTGTTCCTTCTTCTTTTCCTGATTGGTATTAACAATGGGCATTTCTTCCATGTTAAATCAATGTTAAATTTCTAAATTAAGATAAGCACCTGACAGAGATGGGATTAATAAACTAAACAGGCACCCGATTTTCAGGAAGCAAGATACATTAAGATACCAAAAAGCCTGCCCAATTTTTATCAACTTTTCACACATCTGAATGTTGAAAAATTTTATTTGCAAGACCAGTCATACCTTTGGAGATGGAAAAAATTTTTTAAAAAGAACTTTCAGATAAAATGTTAACGCCCGTAATATATTTTAATTATCTTATAAACTTCTTGTCATAGCTTATTTCCTCCATATCAGCTTTTTCCCGAACCCGAAACGGTTATCCGTCATCTTGATCTCTTCCGGCTCGAGTCCCCACAATTCAAGATGTGCCAGCATGGCAACCGGGAATGCCCTGACATAGGCCTTTTTTGCCTCATCCAGTTCCTGTCCTGCAAGTTTTCTCATGGATCCCGCAAACTGAATGCCACGGATATTCCCGACCATCTTCGTTTCTAACGCTATAGCTCCTGCTGCCATTGAATTTCCGGAGGCAATAAAATCCCTGATATGACGGGTATCATCGTCGGAAGTAAAAACAAAAAGATTCTTCTCCTGAAGATAAACGTAAAAACAGGTGGCGCACCAGGGACGATCCTGAAATGATACCGCCAGCGTCAGAATGTGATGCTCTGAAATAAAATCAAGGATCTTGTTGTCAACCGGGGTCATTTTAAAAGTCAAGACTTAAGGAGAAATAAAAAATTGGTTTCTGCACCCTTCCGTCTTCCACGCCCCAGGCCAGGTCGCCCCGAAGGAAATAGCCAAACAGATGGGCACGCAGCCCGAAGCCAAACCCTTCAACAACAGGATCTTTCATCATTTCAACTTTGATGAACAACGGCGGCTTCCGGATATAATTGATAAAAAGCCGGTTTTCGGAAGAATACGGGCTGATGCTCGTCCAGGCGGTACCGGCATCACCAAAGGCCACCACCTGAAAATTATTGATGAAATCGGAACGGATGGGACGGTTCAGAAAATATCGGAACACCGGTACCCTGATCTCACTGTTGAACACGGCGAAACTGTTACCATTCCTGATATTCTGGTTGAAACCCCGCAGGTTCGTGGCAAGGGTCTGAAAAGCATAATTCTGGTCGTATGCAACCGGTGTGGTGGGATTGAAAGTGGGCACAAACCAATTGTCGACGCCACCCATGTAATAGATCAGCTTGTTGTTTCCGAGAGAGGTGCTGGCAGCGAAACGTAGTGCCAGTATCATCGACCGGTGGATCTTGCGGTAATGACGGAAATCGGCGCCCACCACTACCATGTTTTGTCTTGCATTGGACAATTCATTGTAATATTCGCCGAAAATCTTGTAACGGGTGCCATTGTATAGGTTCATGCCCGTTTTGCGGGTATTGTCATACGTGAGCTCGCCTTTAAGACTGCCCCATACCATATTCACATCCGGCAGGGCCAGGTTCAGCTGGTCGGTTGAAAGAAATACCGCCCGGTCGTAACGGAGCGTGGCCGTTCCATCAAGATAAAGAACCGGTGAAAAAGGATAGGTCATGATGTAATACAACTCATGCACATGATGACGGATGAGCGAATAATACCCTGTCTCATCCAGCGACTGGCGATGGAAGATGACCTGGTGATCAATCCTTCGTTTCATGTTTGCATACCGGAAAAGATATTCATTGTTGATCAGATCAAAATTGAGTCTTATCCCCCCGGTGATGCGGTAATCCTCCATCAGGTCGGTGATGCCCACCATGAAAAGGGCATTCAGTCCGGGATTAATAAAGATGGGTGATTTGGCCCCCGTGAAAGGCTGATAGGCCGAGTTGAGATAGTTGAAATCAATCTGCGCAACGGTCTGGTCAATGGAATATTCCACATTGTAATTGAGAAAACGGGCATCACGGTATTTATCCCCACTGTCGGGGGTTGCCGTCTTCACGGTTTTGACGGAGTTGTTCATCATGGTCAGGATGGAATCCCGGAGCACGATATCATCAGGCAGTTTTGTCCAAATGGTCTGGTTATTTTGCTGAACCGAATCCCGCACCTGCTGCCTCAGTTCACTTTCCATCACCGTGTGGAATCTTTTGTGTTTTACATTTTTCTCTTTCTTTT
>JBLNAN010000177.1:0-3092 GCA_050259355.1 Syntrophothermus sp.
ATCTTGCCACCCGAGGCGCCTGCCCTGATGGCTGTTTCATAAATTTCATCGATCATCGGGTTGGTGATTCCGCTGGCCATGTTTTTCTTGAACTGCCAGCCGAAATCCAGGATTTCCCCGACCTTGTCAAGTTCACCTTTCAACAGTGCTTCCTTCATTCTCACCGACTGCTCCTTCAGTTTGTGCATGGCCTCGATGGTTTTTTCATTCTTGTCGGATACGTTTTTCGATTGCTGTTCGATGATACTTGACGACAAACGGCTGGTTTCCGTGTGATAAAGGATGAGATTATGGGCCAGTTCATCCAGATACTTTTCCCTGATCCGCAATGGATTTACAACCACTTTATCATGATTTGAAAATTCCATGAAATTCACGCCTCCGAAAGTAGCCGCGTACTGATCTTGTTTACCTCCGGCCATTTTCAGGTCGTTCCGCTCAATTTCGTAAGCCAGATGGGCGAGATCGTATTCCCCCAGCGGGATTTTCAGCCATTCCGCGAACGCCCCGAGAATAGCCACTACCAGGGTGGAAGAAGTGCCAAGTCCGGATCCCGGGGGTGCATCCACATAGGTCGTCAGCTCGAAAGACAGCGGTGCTTTCACGAAATCCCTGACAATCCGGTTGTAGATTCCTTTATGGAGATCAAGGTTCCCATCGGGTTCAATCCGGCTGGAACTGTCAAACGTCAGGTATTGTTTTTTATCAATTGAATTAAAATGAATCTTCCCGTCATTCCCCGGTATGATCGTGGCATAGGCGTACATGCTGATCGTCGCGTTAAGGATAGACCCGCCGTACAATTCGGAATAGGGAGCCACATCGGTGCCGCCACCTGCCAGTCCAAGGCGTAAAGGTGCTTTACTTCGGATTATCATGGTAATTCCTCTGTTTATTGATGTCGTCTGTCAAATGATCAATATCGTCCAGCATCCTCGCCCAGGAATATTTTTGTTTTTCAACCGAGGCATTGGCCGTGAATTCTTCTTCCTTATCCAGCTCAAAAAATGCAAGAATTGCATCACTGATCGCCGGTACCTCCGGTTTTACAACATATCCTACTTTTCCGTCGGGCACAAACTCGGCAAGTCCTCCCACATCGGTAATGATCATGGGTTTATTGAAATGATAGGCTATCTGCGAAACGCCGCTCTGGGTGGCGGATTTATAGGGCTGAACGACAAGGTCTGCTGCACAAAAATAATTCTGAACCTCGCTGTCGGGAATGAAATCATTGCTCATGATCACCTGATCTTTCAGACCGAGTTGTTCAACAAGATCAAAATATGGTTTTGAATTGGTATAAAATTCACCGGCCACCAACAACTTTACCGGCAGTTTTCTCAGCCGTTCATCGGCAAATGCTTTCAGCAAAAGATCCAGCCCTTTGTAATCCCGTATGAATCCAAAGAATAGAATATATTTCGTTGCCGGATCAAGTGCAAGACGTTGTTTGGCTTCGCTTTTGGGGATCAGGGCTCCGAAAGAATCGTAAAGCGGATGCGGGGAAAACAGCACCGGCGGTTTTCTGGTCCCGGGATCAAAAAAAGAATCCAGGTCGTTCATCACGGATCTGGACATGGCAATAAAACCGTCGACCGTTTTTACCCAGTACTTTGCCAGGGCCCTGTCGCCGGGTCTTTTCTCATGGGGAATGATATTGTCGATGATAGAAATGATACGGGTTTTTCTTTTTCTCCGGATGATCCGGCAGATCGTCCCGAAACAGGGTGCCATGAAAGGCATCCAGAATTTCACGATGACCAGGTCGGGATGCTGCTTGCGGATTCGGAGTCCCACCCTGATCCAGTTCAGCGGGTTGATGGAATTCACACTGATGCTGATGGGCAGATCTGCCGGTACAGGTTCCGTAGAAAACTGGGTTTTTCCCGGAAACAGGATAGACGGATACTGCAGACTGAACGTTTCAATCCGGGCATCATCCCCCCTCGAGATATATTCCCTGATGAGGCGCTCATTGAAAGTCGCAAGCCCACCCCGCAAGGGATGGGCCGGACCAATAAGTACTATTTTCCGCTGATGGCTCATAACTAAAAGCTTCAACTGTTCATCCCTGCATATTTCTCGATCACATAATTATTACGGTCGAAAGCGTTACGCGAGATAAGTTCTCCTAGAAATCCAGCTACGAAGAGCTGGGTCCCCATGATCATGGCCAGGATTCCAAAATAGAACAATGGACGTTCAGTCATTTTGAATCCCATCATGAAAAATTTCGAATATGCCAGATAAATAGCGATCACGAAACCAAGAAGAAACAGCAAAGATCCCCATAAGCCAAAAAAATGCATGGGGCGCTTGCCGAATTTGGAGATGAAAGTTATACTCAGGAGGTCAAGATAGCCTTTGAAGAAACGGTCGATACCGTATTTCGTCTGGCCATACTGCCTTTTCCTGTGTACCACGACCTTCTCCCCTATTTTTGAAAAGCCGGCCCATTTGGCGATGACAGGAATATAGCGATGCATTTCGCCATACACGTCAACGGTTTTGACCACCACGTTTTTGTAAGCTTTGAGCCCGCAATTAAAGTCATGCAAAGGAATGCCTGACATCCTGCGGGTAGTCCAGTTATAAAATTTTGTGGGTATTGTTTTGGAGATGGGATCATATCTCTTTTTCTTCCATCCCGAAACAAGATCATAATCCTCTTCCCTGATCATCCTGAAGAGTTCAGGAATTTCATCCGGACTATCCTGCATATCAGCATCCATGGTAATAACCACATCGCCATTGGCAGCGTGAAAGCCAACATTGAGGGCTGCTGCCTTTCCATAGTTCCTGCGGAATTTAATTCCCCTGACGGAAGGATTTACCAGCGAGAGATCTTCAATGATTTTCCACGAATGATCCCTGCTCCCGTCATCGACAAACAAAATCTCGTAGGTGAAATTATGTTCCTTCATCACCCGTTCGATCCACGAGGTAAGTTCAGGAAGTGATTCTTCCTCGTTAAGAAGAGGTATTACAACCGAAATATCCATTTTTAAATTTATGAGATCACCGGGGGCATGCTGTTATCCTGCTTTTTAGTAACAATAGCGAGGATCAGCGCGATTATGGTGGAAAAG
>JBLNAN010000178.1:0-4249 GCA_050259355.1 Syntrophothermus sp.
CATTGCAAATGAACTACCTGCTAAACGTTTTTCAAACCACCGGAATCCACCTGCTGCTCCTGTTCGGGCCGCTGCTGGTACTTGGATTTGTCATGCATTACCTTTCGGGATGGAACGAGCGTCTTACCCTGCGGTTGGTGGGAACAAAAGGCTATTATTTTTTATTTGCCTGGCTGGGAACGACGGTACATGAACTTGGACATGCCTTGTTCGCCATGGTTTTCGGACATAAGATCGAAGAGATAAAACTCTTTGCACCCGATCCGAAAACAGGGACGATGGGCTACGTGAAGCACAGCTGGAACCGCAAAAATCTTTACCACGTGACGGGTAACTTCTTCATCGGCATGGGCCCCATCATCCTGGGAACGCTCATCCTGTTCCTGTTGTTTTTTTTGTTGTACGGATCAGTTCTTAGGCAGTCTGTGATCATTCCCGCTGATGGGGATGTTAACAAAATTTCTGCAATACTCTCAGCCGTGGGTGCAAGCATGAAAGATTTTTTCGGATCGGTGTTTGCCGGACCTGATGCGGCATTCTGGAAGACTTTCCTTTTGATCTACTGCCTGTTCTGCATTGGTGGATCGGTGAAACTCAGTCCCCCCGATATTGCCGGTGCAGCCAGAGGATTTCTCTTCATCATCCTGATAATCCTGATCTTCAACCTGACAACCCTCTGGAATGATAATTATATCCTTAAATCCTACACTTTCCTTGCTGCCTTCCTCGGGAAATTCTACCTGCTGATCATTCTTTCTCTGATCATCAATTTGTTCTTTCTGGGGATTTTGATGATGCTGAACTTTCTACGTGATGTTGTTATGACGTGATGACGTAAAGAATCTCCGTCACCCGTCACGCATCACGCATCACGCGTCACGCCTTCAGAATCGTCTCCAGATCCATCTTTCGCATCGGCATGAATGCTTTTATCACCCGTTGAAACCGTTCGTGATCTTTCATCAGTTCGCGGAATATGCCGGGTGTTACCTGCCACGAAACGCCGAAACGGTCTTTCAGCCAACCGCACATGCTTTCTTCGCCGCCATCCGTCAGCATATCCCAGAAATAATCAATCTCCACCTGGTTATCACATTCCACCACGAAAGAGATGGCTTCATTGAATTCAAACCCATGTGGGTATGAGCTGTCCATCGCGGCAAAGGTGGTTTCGCCGATCCGGAACTGGCCAAATTTCACGGTTCCTTCCACATCCTGATCAACCGCGGTATACCGGTGGGTGGAGAGAATGGAAGAATCCTGGAAAACATTGGTATAAAAAATCATGGCTTCTTCAGCTTTCCCAGCCTGTTCGCCGGTGAACATCAGCACTGGAAATACGGAACGGGAGCTGTCGGTCCATGTTCCCAGGGTCAGTTGCCAGCTGAACCCGTATTTGTCCTGGATCCAGCCATAGCGCTCGCTCCAGTCATAGGTATCGATATCCATCAATACCTTGCCGCCATCCTGCAGCTTTTCCCAGGCTTCATTAATTTCTTCCAGGGACTCACCCACAAAATAAAATGAAACCGAAGGGTTGGGAACAAATTCCGGCCCGCCGTTGAGGGCCATGAACTGCTGGCCGGCAAGTTCAAACATCACTACCAGGTCGTTTTTATCCTGGAGGATAGAATTTTTGAAAACAGAACAATAAAATTCGGCAGCTTCTTCTGCTTTACCATCGAACCAAAGACAGGGATATATCGGTGAAGTCATATGCTCTTTTTAGTAAAGATACAAAAAACCCCGGGGAAAAGAAAATTTCAGAATTATAATTTGGTTATTGGGTAATTAGGTAATTGAGAATTAGGTTATTAGGTAATTGAGTAATTAGGTTATTAGGTAATTGAGTAATTATGTTATTATGTTATTAGGTTATTAGGTTATTAGTTGTGTCCCCGTCACCCGTCACCCGTCACCCGTCACTCGTCACTCGTCACTCGTCACCCGTCACCCGTCACGCGTCACGCGTCACGCGTCACACGTCACGCCTTATACACCATGGCATTAATGTTCATTCCGGCTCCGACCGAGGCGAAAAGAACAATATCCCCTGACATGATCTTCTGACCTGCAATTTTGTTTTTCAGAATCAGGTCCAGGAGCGTGGGAATGGTAGCTACCGAAGAATTCCCGAGCCAGGAAATCGTCATGGGCATCACGTCGGAAGGAATATCATTGAGTTGGTACAGGCCGTAAAGTCTTTTCAGGATGGCGTCATCCATTTTCCCATTGGCCTGGTGGATGAGCACTTTTTTAACCTGAGAAATATCAACACCTGCCTTGTCAAGACATTCCTTGATTGCCAGCGGAACCGTTTCCAGCGCGTATTGATATAATTTTCTCCCGTTCATCTTGAGATAGATCTCTCCCTTGTTTTCGCCGTTTTGTTTATAGGAACTGCCCATGTAGAGCATTTTTGAATACAGGAATGTATCGGAACGGGTCTTGTGGGCCAGGATACCAACGGGTTCGGTACCGGGTTTGGCTTCGATCACTACTGCACCGGCTCCATCTGCATACAGCATGCTGTCGCGGTCGTGTGGATCTGAAACCCTGGATAATACTTCGGAACCAATCACCAGGACTTTCTTAGCATCGCCGGAGCGGATATAATAATCGGCCTGGATGACTGCCTGAAGCCAGCCTGGACAACCAAATGGAATGTCGTATGCAACGGTTTCCGGATTTTTGATCTGCATCAGGTGCTTAACACGTGCTGCCAGGCTCGGAACAATGTCAGAACGTTTGTTGTTGCTTTTGACATCGCCGAAATTGTGGGCAACGATAATATAATCCAGTGTTTCTTTATCGATACCTGAATCAGCAATGGCTTCCAGTCCGGCAAAATAGGCAATATCCGAGGTGACCAGATTGTCGGGAACATGTCTTCTCTCGGCGATGGTCGAAATATCCAGAAACTGATCAATGATTTCGCGGTTGGTTTTCCCAAGTTTCTGACCCGCGGAGTCATAAAATTCATTCTTCAGAAAATCCTCGTTGCTGACCCGCTGATCAGGAATGTAACTGCCTGTTCCGGTAATGATGCTGTATATTCTATCCATTATTTTTCCACAAAAATTTAGCAAAGATAATTTAAAAATTATGACAACTCTTTAAGTTATCTGATCTCTTATCCATTTTCACTTGTTGAATTAATCTTTTACCTTTGGAAATGAAAAACTTCAGGAGATGAAAACAACCACCCCCGGACTGATTGATCTCTATAAAAATTCTTTAGTTAAAAATTCGGAGTTAAAAGCTTTTTCTGACTATAACGGCGATTCCTTTACTTATCATGATGTAGCCCGGAGAATCCTCCTGATTCACGGGATACTTCAGGCCGCGGGTGTTGGAAAAGGCGATAAAATTGCCTTATTCGGTAAAAATTCCTCGAGCTGGGCCATCACTTATCTCGCCGTTCAAACTTACGGGGCCGTAATTGTTCCGATTCTTCCTGATTTTAAACCTGTTGACGTGCAGGTAATCATCAATCATTCGGATTCGGTACTGGTTTTTGCCGACGATTTCCTTTACAAGGATCTTAAACCGGTGGAGATGCCTGATGTCAGGCTTTTCCTGAAAATTCAGGATCTTTCTATCCTTCATACGTCCACTGAATCTGTAATCGGTTCCATTCAATTACTGATGGAGAAAGATTCACTTCAGAAAAAGCAACCCTTAACACCCGATAACCTTCATTTTGCGCCGTCTTCCCCCGATGATCTTGCCGTGATCAGTTATACATCGGGGACCACGGGTTTTTCGAAAGGGGTGATGCTTCAGCACAAGAGCCTTTGCGGAAATATTCTTTATGCCCAGCAAAACATGCCCCTGAATCCGAGAGACAAGATCCTTTCGTTCCTGCCACTGGCTCATACCTATGGTTGTGCATTCGAATTTTTATTTCCTTTCACGCTGGGATGTGACATTACTTTTCTGACTAAAACCCCTTCTCCAAAAATAATCCTGCAGGCTTTTCAGGAGATAAAGCCATCCCTGATACTTTCGGTGCCGCTTGTCATTGAAAAGATCTATAAGACACAGATCATTCCCGTGATGCGTAAAATCCCCATGAAAATACTGACCCGAGCGCCGCTGATCAACCGGATCATTTTTAAAAAGATAAAAGAAAAGCTCTTCAATGTTTTCGGCGGCAATTTCAGGGAACTGGTGATTGGCGGGGCAGCCTTCAATACTGAAGCGGAAAGGTTTTTCAAAAAAATTGGATTTCCCTTTACGGTTGGAT
>JBLNAN010000179.1:0-3500 GCA_050259355.1 Syntrophothermus sp.
GTCCAGATAACCTTTGTGCTTTTTCCCGACGGTTGAAGAATGATTTCGCCTTTTGACCGGTATTTACCTTTTTGAAAAGAAAGATTATACCCCAATAAGCTGTTGTTTTTCAATTCCGTGATGACCAATTCCCCATTTCCGATCACTTTCCCGTTCCATCCCCGGGTGGTACCAATCTGTCCATCCTTTCCTGTCATATTGAAAATTACGGTTGAATCTAGGTTCTTGTTCCAGGCTGTCCAGATATCCCAATGTTCCAGATTGGCTGTGAGATTATAAATAACCGAATCCGGTGCATCAATTGTGATCTCCCTTGATATCTTATACTTCGCCGGCAGGAGAAAAGAAACCAGAACCAGGATCGCGATTACACCCAAAACACCAAGAGTCGCAACTTTAAGAACTTTAATCATTTTCATGACCATGACTGTTAAGATCAGTCAAATATAAGCTAAAATGAAAAGAACGCAATAAACTTCTTTTTTGCTTTCCTTACTGGGGGTTTTTCCATTGCCGGTAAAACCTGGACCTTATCCGGATTTTCCCCTGGTGGAAGAATCCGGTACCGTTCGAGTCGATTCTCGGGGTCATATTTTTGAGCGTAATAGTTAATAGATCGCTCCATTACGGTAAAATAATCGGGTTCTGTCATTTTTAATTTACTACTTAAAAATTTAAGTTTATTTAAATAATCACTGTTTAATGGACCAAATGTATAAACATAATGCACTGATATCAAGTTAATTAAGTAAATGTTTTGCTTAATTAAGCAACTGAATCGATACTTAAGCAAAAACTTAAGTAGCTTAATTTTATTTAAACACCGGTATAAAATGCTTAAATTTTGTTTACATTTGAAGTTCCTATACAGAAATGATGTCCGCTGGCATATTTTCGTTCAATGAAACTGTAGTCAATTCGGTCCTGAACATGATCCCATCCATTGTTCCGGGGGTTGAAAAAGTGATCTGCGTATATTATTCTCCTGTTTCACAATCACTTAAATCAAGTGCGTTTTTAAACCAGGAAGAGGATCAGAAAATTGAAGATTTCAATATCACTGATTCAAGATCTGTGTTAAACAGGTTCCGGATGGAATCAGCTGATTATACCTGGTTGCAGAAAAGTGACCTTCCTTTTGAAACAACTATTAAAGCAAAAGTTCAGCTAGATATATTTAACGAACTAGAAATTAACATTTTATTAATCCGGATTCAAAATTTACATGATTACCTTAATGATCTCTTTTTCGTTTATCTGAATCCTGGCGCAGGTGCCTTTAGTTTAGCCGGCACCAAAGGTTTCAATCAGGATAGCAGAGCCGTGATAGCCAACCTGCTTCGAAATTCTGTCCTTTATTCCTTGAACCAGATGAAGGCTGACCGGGAGCTTTTTCTGAGTTTACGTGAAAATCAGGATATGCTGGTTCATGAAATGGCAGGGATTAAAGCCGAAAATATTCGTATCAGGGAAAAGTACAGGGATGGTATTCTGAAACTCTCCTATCATCATCTGCAAGACATTGGCAACAGGAATAAGCGTCATTATGTACTTTCAAAAGAAGCTGAAAACAGAATTCTGGATTATCCCGGATCATTACCTGACCTTGGGGAAGTTCTGGGAAAAGCCGCCCGCCTGGCAGAGATTTCGGCCCTGGATCCTTATAATATCATAGAAATTGCCGATCATCATCTGGTTTTCACTGAGAAAAACACAAAATCGCAGAAAAAGAAAGAAGAGGAATTTACCAATGTACCCGTAAGGTACTCAAAAACACTCCTGCTCCTTAATAAGTTTGAAACTGCCGCGAAGAACATCAAGGCAAGAAACGAGGTTTTAACAAGCCTGAATCTTGGCAATGAATTACCTGTCAGAATTACCCCTCCCGCGATTTCGGATGCCCTCAAAAAGCACCGTTCCAAGATCATTCACCTGCTCAACGAATATCCCCAGCGCTGGGAAATCATTCGTTCAGAATTCAGACCTGTCAGAAATATTCTTACGTTGAAAGAAAATCAGGAGCAAAAATCTGCCTGATCTTCTCCTTATTCACCCTCTCCTTTTCTTATATTTGTTTTTTCTTATATAGTTTATATGGTCATTGGAATAACCGGTGCAAACGGTCACGTTGGTGTTAATCTATGTAAAAAGCTGGTCTCAGCCGGCCATGAAGTGAGGGCTTTTGTTCATGAACATGATCAGGCGCTGCGTGATATTCCGGTAAAAATTTACCGGGGTGATCTTTTATCAACTGATTCATTGAAAGATTTTTGTACTGGAACTGAAATCCTTTTTCATCTCGCCGCAAAAATTTCCATTTCAGGTGATCCTGATAAAAGTGTTTTCGAACTGAATGCACGGGGTACCCGCAATATAGTAGAAACTGCCAGGATGACCGGCATAAAGAGAATGATCCATTTCAGTTCAATTCATGCCTTTCAGCAATTACCCCACCATATAGTGCTGGATGAAAAGCGTTCCCTCGTCGGAAAAGAAGCTTTTGCCTATGACTGCTCAAAAGCCGAGGGCGAAAGAATCGTGCTGAGCGCTGCAGCCGACGGTTTTGATGCGGTCGTCCTCTCTCCTACTGCTATTATCGGTCCCATGGATCCGGAACCCGGATTGATGGGAAAGGCTTTTCTACAGATCTATCATCAGAAGGTACCGGCCCTGGTTCCCGGTGGATACGACATGGTTGATGTACGCGACATTGTGGATGCATCCGTAACCGCTATGGAGAAAGCTGTTAAAGGTGAAAAATATTTGTTATCAGGCAAATGGCATAGTATCAGGGAGATTTCCGTTCTGATTGAAGAATTTACTGGCGTTAAAACAGTTAAAACTGAAATGCCTTTCTGGGTTGCAAGGGCGGGATTACCCTTTATCACCCTCTATAGCAAACTCCTGAAGAGTCAGCCTCTGTATACTGGTGAATCCCTCACCATAATTGATCATGCCCACAGGAATATCAGCAATGACAAAGCCCGGAAAGAATTATTCTTCCGCCCCAGGGATATCCGGGAAAGTATCAGGGATGTGATGGAATGGTTTAAAAACAATAAATTCTTAGAGAGAAATGAACGAGCCCCTCTTTGACCTATTGGTATGGATATGGATCCTAACCGGGATTATCATTTTTCCACTGCTTCTGAAGGTAAAAGCGCCTTACGGTCGGCATTCCAAGGGCACATGGGGGCCCGTTCTGAACAGCAAAGCCGGCTGGATCATCATGGAAATGCCATCGCTGATCATCTTTGCATGTTTTTTTATTTTCGGAAAAGGTCAGCATTCCCTTACAAACTGGATATTTTTCAGTTTGTGGATACTTCATTACGGGAACCGGACACTGATTTTTCCTTTCCGGTTGAGAACCAGAGAAAAAAAGATGCCTCTTGTGATTGTTTTGATGGGCATTTTCTTCAATCTGATCAATGCTTCACTCAATGGTTATTATCTGGGATCTATAGCTCCTGCTTATGAAGACACCTGGATGCTGGATC
>JBLNAN010000180.1:0-4905 GCA_050259355.1 Syntrophothermus sp.
GTGGCATTTTTGCCTTGAGTTTTGTGCAGGATCCACAGAATTATCTTACCTATTTTCTCAAAATTGATAATGTTAAATTCAGACATAAAGTTGTTCCCGGAGATACCTTAATTTTTGTCAACAGGATCACAGAACCCATTCGCCGCGGAATCTGCATGATGAAAGGTTATGCGTATGTCGGCAACAAAGTAGTAATGGAAGCCGTATTAATGGCCCAGATTGTAAAAAAATAAATTCAGCACATGAATCAACCGTTAGCATATGTAAACCCACAGGCAAAAGTCGCCAACAACGTGGTTATTGAACCTTTTGTCAGTATCGATAAGAATGTCATCATCGAGGAAGGCACCTGGATAGGATCGAATGTCACCATCCTGGAAGGCGCCAGGATCGGTAAAAACTGCAGGATTTTCCCCGGTGCTGTAATTTCTGCCATTCCGCAGGATCTGAAGTTCGGTGGTGAAGATACCATCGTGAAAATCGGGAATAACGTTACCATCCGCGAATTCGTCACGATCAACAGGGGTACCAAGGCGAGCTATGAAACCGTTATCGGCGACAACACCCTTTTGATGGCGTATTGTCACATCGCCCACGACTGTATCGTTGGCAACAACGTGGTGATGTCGAACGGCAGCTCCCTGGCCGGACATATCGTGGTTGACGACTGGGCCATTCTCGCCGGCATGGTGGGTGTTCACCAGTTTGTTCACATTGGCGCGCATGCCATGATCTCCGGTGGATCACTGGTCAGAAAAGATGTTCCGCCTTATACCAAGGCAGCCCGCGAACCGATTTCCTACGTAGGTGTCAATTCCATCGGTTTGCGCAGAAGGGGCTTTTCCATGGAAACCATCAACAAGATCCAGAACATTTACCGGATCATTTACCTGAAGGGGTTAAACGTGACCCAGGCATTGAATATCATAGAGGCTGAAGTAGAAGCCACCCCCGAAAGAGACGAGATCCTTTCTTTTATCACCAACTCCAGCAGGGGAATCATGAAAGGATATTCCAAGTATCCTAACAAATAACAAGGTGGAAATCATTCTGAAGGAAGCCGGTAAGCGCTATGGTACGGAATGGATCTTCCGTAACGTCAGCCTTACCTTCAGAGAAGGCGGATCGTATGCCATTCTGGGAAAAAACGGCTCCGGAAAGTCAACCCTCCTGCAGATCATCAGCGGTAACCTTCTTCCTACAGCAGGAACGGTTCAGTATTCTGCCGGTAACAATGAAATTCCTTCTGAAAAAGTTTTTCACTATCTCACGCTTTGTGCGCCATATCAGGAACTGATCGAGGAATTCACCCTGGAGGAAATGCTGAATTTTCATTTTTCATTCAAAAATTACCTGCCGGGATTTGACCGGAAAAAACTGATGGAAATGCTGGGATTCAAGGTCTTCCGGCTCAAGCCGATCCGCAGCTTTTCCTCGGGGATGAAACAGCGGGTCAAACTGCTGCTTGCCCTCATGAGCGATGTGAATCTCATCCTTCTGGATGAACCAACCATGAATCTTGATAAAGCCGGGACCGAATGGTATCTAGAGCTCATCCGCATACACGCCGGTAACCGCACGATCGTTGTCTGCTCCAATCTTGAAGAAACGGAAACAGGCTTTTGCCGGGAAAAAATCAGAATTGAGGATTATAAGTGACGGGTGACGAGTGACGGGTGACGGGTGACGCCAATTATTCAGTTGCAATAAAATAATATTCCTCTCCTGTTTTGAAAAGATGTGAGAATTGTTGTTCGGTAAGCGGAGAGGTATTTTTGAGAAATCCTTTCAGGGTTTTTATTTTCAGTCCGCAGTCGCGGGAAAGAAGCGTAAACATCTGTTCCGGCCGGGTCCCGTAAAAATCGGCCGCACCCAGTCCGCATTCAAAGATGATACAGGGCTTGCACCGCTGAATGGTTTCCACGGCACCTTTCAAAACAGGATATTCTGCGCCTTCCACGTCAATCTTGATCAAACCGATCTGAACATCTTTTGGGATCAGATTGTCGAGAAGGTCGGTTTTTACAGTCAGTTCGCTGATCTGAACCTCCTTGTCGTATTTTCTTTTGCGGATACCGCTGAAAGCAGGCGCATTCAACACGTGCTGAAAGGTGGTCGTACCCGTTTTATCAAACAAGGCAATATCTGAGAGAACCACATTCATTCCCCGGTATTTTTCCGACAAGAGAAGATAAAAATCGGGTAAGGGCTCGAATGCAAAATGTTTTCCATTGGGAGAATAAAGGAGGATCTCATCCAGGATTTCGCCTTTATGGCAACCGACATCGATGGTATTGGTATTTTCTTTCAGAACATTTTTCAGGATCTTCTTGGTGTACAGGTCGTACCTGATGTTGGTAGTAACGGGTAGTTGTAACTTGAAGAGCAGGGATTTCAGTAAAGATCGCAGATTCATATCAATAACCGCTTGTGTCCGTCAGTTTCAGTTGGTGAAAGTACAAAAAAGTTGTTTGCAAAGGTTTCAAAAAATTGACTAATTTTGCATCCCTGATAATTAATTAACAAGAACTGAATATTTTATGGCTACAACAGCAGACATCAGAAACGGCCTGGTCATTGATTTTAACGGAGAACTTTTTTCCGTCGTTGAATTTCAGCACGTGAAACCGGGAAAAGGCGGCGCTTTTATCCGGACGAAACTCAAGAACCTCAAAACCGGCCGTGTCATTCCCAACACTTTTGATTCTGGCGAAAGAATCAATATTGAACGGGTTGAAAGAAGAAAATATCAATATCTCTATAAAGATGATTCCGGGTATCATTTTATGAATGCTGAAACTTTTGATCAGACATTTATTCCTTCGGAAATGATCAATGCTCCCGATTTCCTCAAGGAAGGTCAGGAAGTTGAGATCCTTTTCCATGCAGATACCGAAACGCCCCTTACCTGCGAGCTTCCCACGTATGTTGTTTTAAAAGTTACGTATACCGAACCGGGCGTAAAAGGCAACACCGCTACCAATGCCATGAAAAACGGCACGGTGGAAACCGGGGCAACCGTTCGCATTCCTTTATTTATTGAATCCGGCGAAATCATCAAGGTGGATACCCGCACCGGTGAATATTCTGAAAGGGTAAAAGCTTAATTTTTCCGCACCGTACTATAAACACTCGCTATGAAATTCTCTCCTGCCCTCACCCTCAGGGAAGTTGCCGAACTTATTAATGCCCGCTTCGTGGGCGATCCGGGATTCCCTGTTACCGGTATCAATGAGATCCACATGGTTGAACCCGGCGATCTTACTTTCGTGGATCATCCGAAATATTATGACAAGGCACTTAATTCAAGGGCCACCACTATTCTTATCAACAAGGATGTTGAAGCACCGGCCGGCAAAGCCCTGCTGATCCATGATAAACCTTTCGACGCATACGTATTCCTGGTTAAGAAATTCAGGGCATTTGAACCTGCTTCCGCCATGGTTTCTCCTTCTGCCGTGATTGGTGAAGGAACGGTTATCCAGCCGGGTGCATTCGTCGGCAATAAGGTCACGATCGGGAAAGACTGTATCATTCATGCCAATGCCAGCATATACGACCATTCCGTCATAGGCGACCGGGTCATCATCCATTCCGGTGCCGTTATCGGCGCAGATGCCTATTATTTTCAGCGCAGACCGGAAGGCTACAAGAAACTTGAATCCTGCGGCAGGGTGATCCTGGAAGATGACGTTGAAATCGGTGCCCTGAGCAGCATCGACAAAGGCGTTTCAGGCGATACCGTCATTTCAAAAGGGACAAAAACCGACAACCATGTGCAGGTGGGTCACGATACCTATATCGGTAAAAATTGTCTCATCGGCGCTCATTCTGCCATCGCGGGTGTCACCCGCATCGAGGATGACGTCATTCTCTGGGCCAGCGTACTGGTGAATAAAGACCTCGTGGTGGGTGCCAAAGCCATCGTTCTTGCCAATTCCGGCATCGACAAATCCATCGAGGGCGGTAAGACCTATTTCGGAGCTCCTGTTATGGAAGCCAAAAAGAAATGGCGGGAAATGGCAGCAGTCAGAAATCTTCCGGAATTTATGAAGAAGAACCGGTAGAAGGATTTACGATTTACGATTTACGATTCACGATTCACGATTTACGATTTACGATTTACGATTTACGATTTACGATTTACGATTCACGATTTACGATTTACGATTTACGATTCACGATTCACGATTCACGATTCTTATTTTAATTACATAATAACGTAATTACCCAATAACAACCGAATAACAATCGAATAACAACCGAATAACAACCCAATAACAATCGAATCACAACCGAATATCATGTAAGCCCTTAGGCCTTCACCTTCTTCTCCGCATAAAGATCCAGCGAAACCAGGATGGCAATAAATCCCCAGAAGGGAACAGAGGCCTTATCGGTATCCAGGAAATTATTCAGTGTTCCATGCAGGAAATACGTGATCAGCGAAAGCAGGATCACCAGGGCGAGTATCCGCACCTGCCGGTCTTTGGCGTTTTTGTAAACCCTGATACCTGTCAGAATCGTAAATACCAGCACCAGAACCACGAAAATCACCCCCGGTAAACCTTGTTCAGCCATGGGTCCGATATATTCACTGTGCGCATTTCCCTTGTCCCCGAAATTGGTGCTGATCAGCGTTTTCTCCTCGGCACGCTGGTAAGGCGCATATTGAAACTGATAGGTGCCCGGACCAAAGCCGACAACCGGCCGGTCATTGAACATTCGTAACGCGGAAGCCCAGCGGTTGATTCTTTCCAGGTTGGAATCGTCGGTGGAAATATTGGAAATGGACTGGATATGTTCCATGAAATTGGCAGAAGATCCCTGCTTGTTTTTCTCCAGCCGGTCGAAGATCTGATTCTGAAAGAGCAGGAAATTGCCGACCAGAAATGCCAGGACCAG